>NZ_RZSG01000023.1:0-24587 GCF_003997725.1 Mesorhizobium sp. M4A.F.Ca.ET.050.02.1.1 | reverse complement strand
CCGCCAGAGAGCACGACGGCGACGCATTTGCCGGCGAGATCGATCTCGCCGGACGAGAGCGCGGCGAGGCCCACGCAGCCGCCGGGCTCGACCACCAGCTTGAGATGGGCCATGGCGTCGCGCATCGCCTGCGCCGTCGCCTTGTCGGACACGGCGACAGCGCCGGCGAGGTTTTTGCGGTTGATCTCGAAGGTGATGGCGCCGGGCTCGGCGGTGAGGATGGCGTCGCAGATCGAGGTGTGGCCGGGCTCGTTGGCGACCCTCTCACCCTTGGCCAGCGAACGGCGGGTGTCGTCGAAATGTTCCGGTTCGGCGGCCCAGACCGCGGTGTCCGGCGAGGCATCCTTGACGGCAACGGAGATGCCGCTCGACAGGCCGCCGCCGCCACAGGGAATGACGACCGCGTCGAGGCTGACGCCGAGAGCCCTGGCCTGGGCCATCAGCTCGAGGCCGATCGTGCCCTGGCCGGCGATGATGGCCGGATCGTCGAAGGGCGGAACCAGCGCCATGCCCTTGTCCAGCCAGGGACGAACCACCGTCATGCGGTCATCGCGAAAGCGGTCGAACGGAACCACCTCGGCGCCCATCTTGCGGACATTGCCGATCTTCATCGCCGGCGCGTCGGCCGGCATGGCGATGACCGCCTTGACGCCGAACATCGCGGCGGAAGCGGCGACGCCCTGCGCGTGATTGCCCGAGGAGAAGGCGACGACGCCGCGACCGCGCTCCGCCGCGCTCAGCGACGACAGTTTGTTGTAGGCGCCGCGGAACTTGAACGAGCCGGTGCGCTGCAACGTCTCCGGCTTGAACAGGATGCGGCCGCCATAGCGCTTGTTGAGCTCCGGCGATTCGATCAGCGGCGTCTCGACGATCAGGCCGGAGAGGCGCGCCGCGGCGTTGCGGATATCGGCGATGCCGGGAGGGACGGTCATGGGCGCGGCCTTGAGCAAACAGACCGCCCATGGTGCACGGAAAAGGCCGCGGCGCGCCAACGAAAAAATGTGATGGTTACAAGGTTGGCGGATTATAGCTGCCGTTGGCGCCGCCCCTCACCCCAACAGCGTTCTTTGCCTTTTGCTGCCGCCGAGCTTGCGCCAGGCGTTGAAGCGGTGGGTGGCGGCGGCGAACGAAATCTTCATCTGCTGAGCGACCGAATAGCGCGACTTGCCATTGTCGAACATGCGGTAGCAGCACTCGACGCCCTCTTCCGTCAGCTTGCCGTCGGGAGACTTGTTGTGCGGATTGGCGGGATCGAATTTCTCGACCTGCTGCTCGACCAGGCCTTTCAGGCGCTGCAGGTCGGCCTCGATGCTGGCGATGAGATCGAGGACAGGTTTCGGATCAAGGGCGTGCGCATGCTCTTTCGGCGGCATCCGGGGATTCCTTTCTTTTGGCTTAAGTTCAGCTATATAGGTGAACGTTCGGTAATAAAGAAGGCCCCGCCGGCAACCGGATCAACAAATCTTGCGCACGCCCGCAATGCGCGATTGACCGGCCGCGGGTCCAACCCTAGTTTAGAATAATTCTAATCTAGGGTGACTTGCTCATGCTTTCCCGTGTCTTCGGCTTCGGCCGCCGTTCCTTTGATTCGCTCAACGAGCAGGAGATCCTGGCGCTGGCCATATCCTCGGAGGAGGATGACGGGCGCATCTACCGCGCCTATGCCGACGGGCTGGCGCAAGACTTCCCGCAATCGGCCAAGGTGTTCGAGGCCATGGCGGAGGAAGAGGACGGCCACCGCGATTCGCTGATCGAGGTCTACCGCAAGCGTTTCGGCGAGCGCATCCCCTTGATCCGGCGCGAGCACGTGAGGGGCTATTACGAGCGCAAGCCCGACTGGCTGGTCAGGCCGCTCGGCATCGAGGCCGTGCGCCGGCAGGCCGAAGCGATGGAACAGCAGGCCTACCGCTTCTATGTCGAGGCCGCCAAGCGCACCACCGATGCCTCGACCCGCAAACTGCTCGACGAATTGGCGGTGGCCGAGCAGGGCCATGAGAGCTCGGCTCACCAACTGGAACAGGAGCATGTTCCGGGCGAGATCAAGATCGAGGAGGCGACGGCCGAGCAGCGCCAGTTCATCCTCACCTATGTGCAGCCGGGACTGGCCGGGCTGATGGACGGATCGGTGTCGACGCTGGCGCCGATCTTCGCCGCCGCCTTCGCCACGCACGACACGTTCCAGACCTTCCTGGTCGGATTGGCCGCTTCGATCGGCGCCGGCATTTCGATGGGCTTCACCGAAGTCGCCTCCGACGACGGCAAGCTGTCGGGCCGCGGCTCGCCGCTGAAGCGCGGACTGACCGTCGGCATCATGACGACGCTGGGCGGTCTCGGGCATGCGCTGCCCTATCTCATCCCGTTCTTCTGGACGGCGACGGCGGTCGCCGCCGTGGTGGTGTTCTTCGAATTGTGGGCGATCGCCTTTGTGCAGAACCGCTACATGCAGACGCCGTTCTGGCGCGCCGCGTTCCAGGTGGTGCTGGGCGGCGCGCTGGTCTTCGCGGCCGGCGTGCTGATCGGCAATGCGTAGCACCTTCTCTCACCCATTCACCGCCCGGCTATCCTGCGGCGCCTCGGTCCTGTCGGTGAGGCCGTAGTCGCGCACGACGTGGGCGATGCGCAGACGATAGCCGGCAAATATACCGCCGCGGCCGGCCTTCTGCGCCTGCCGGTGCTCTTCGGTGTTGCGCCAGGCTTTCACCGCGTCCTCGTCGCGCCAGAAGGACAGCGACAGGACGCGGTTCGGATCGGCGAGGCTCTGGAAGCGCTCGATCGAGATGAAGCCGTCGATGCCGTCGAGCTGGGGCCGCAGCGCCGCCGCGATGCCGAGATAGGCATCGCGCCTTCCCTGAGCCGGCTCGACCTCGAAGATGACGGCGATCATGCTTCCATCCCTTCCTTGACCGTTACGTCGGTCTGGAACATCTGCCGCGGCCCATGCGGACCTGACGCCAGTCTCAGGAAGATGCGGTCCTCCTTCAGGATAAATTTCTCGCGCCGCGCGAATTCGTAGTTCGCCTTGCCGGCCGGGTCGGCGGCAAGCCGGGCGCGGTAGGCTTCGTAGGCCGCGAGGTTCTCGATGTTGTAGGCGGCATAGGCGGTGGTGGCCGAACCTTCATGCGGCGCGAAATAGCCGATGAGGTCGGCGCCGCAGCGCGGGATGGCCTGCCCCCAGGCGCGGGCATATTGCTCGAATGCCGCCTTGCCGAACGGGTCGATCTCGTAGCGGATGAAGCAGGTGATGGTCATGGTCGTCTCCTCGTCGGCTTGGGTTTGCTGCGGCGACAGTTAGAGCACGCTCGAAGCATCGCGCGCTTCGGGTGTGATAGGCAATCCGATGTCAGGAGCGTCGTCGCCATCTCCTTGATCTGACCGCAGGATAGTGGTTTTCTGGCGAGAATGCTTCGATGGAGATGAAACTATGCGCGAAGGACCGGACATTGCCCGCACCGCCAGCCTGGTCGGCGATCCGGCCCGTGCCAACATGCTCACCGCGCTGATGGGCGGCACGGCATTGACCGCATCGGAACTGGCGCTCGAGGCCGGCGTGTCGCTTCCGACGGCCTCCTCGCATCTGTCGAAGCTGATGGAGGGTGGATTGCTGACCCTGGCCAGCCAGGGCCGGCACCGCTACTACGGGCTTGCCGGGCCGCAAGTGGCGGGCATGATCGAAGCGATCATCGGCGTCGCCGAGGCCGTCGGCCCGAAGCGCGTGCGGCCGGGGCCACGCGACGCGGCGATGCGGGTGGCGCGGGTCTGCTACGACCATCTCGCCGGCGAGCAGGCGGTGGCGATGCTCGACCGACTCGTCGACCGAAAGGTCCTGCTACGGCACGACCGCGAAATCAGGCTTGGCCCGGCAGCGGCCTCGCATTTTTCCGCGCTCGGCATCGATGTCGAGGCCAAGGCGCGACGGCCGGTCTGCCGCGCCTGTCTCGACTGGAGTGTGCGGCGCTCGCATCTCGCCGGCACGCTGGGCGCCGCCATCCTCGACAAGATCATCGCCGAGAAATGGGCCCGACGCGAGAAGGACAGCCGCGCCGTGGTGTTTTCGCCGCCGGGCAGGCAGGCGTTCGAGAAGGTGTTTCTCGCCTGATGCGCCTTCCGTGATCAGCCGCGTTTCAACGGCTTGCCCAGCTTGAAGAAGTCCTTCCACGGATTGGCTTCACCCAGCTGCTTCAGCGTCGTGGAATCGCCGAGCGGAAAGGCATTCGGCGCCAGACCCTTCTCGAGTTCCGGCCAGGTCACCGGCATCGACACCGTCGCCCCCTTCTTGGCGCGCGAGGAGTACGGGGCGACCGTCGTCGAGCCGCGGCCGTTGCGCAGATAGTCGACGAAGATCTTGCCGGTGCGCGCCTTCTTCGACAGCGTCGCGGTGTAGCGGTCGGGCGCGGCCTGCTCCAGCGCGCGGGCGAAATCATGGGCGAAGTCCTTGACCTCGTCCCAGTCCGCCGACGGCTTCAGCGGCACCAGCACGTGATAGCCCTTGCCGCCGGAGGTCTTGACGAGGTTGGGCAACGACAGCTCGTCCAGCTGCTTGTGGATGTCGAGCGCCGCCTCGCGCACCGCCTTGACGTCGACGCCTTCGTCGGGATCGAGGTCGAAGATGATCTGGTCGGGCTTCTCCAGCTCGTCGACGGTTGAGCCCCAGATATGGACCTCGACGACACCGTACTGGACCAGCGCGGCAAGCCCGTCGAAATCCTTGATGAACAGGATCTCCTCGCCATCGGTCGGATCCTTCATCCGGGCGATCTTGTCGCTCATGCCGGGCGAGGCATGCTTCTGGAAGAAGCGCTGGCCGCCAATGCCGTCCGGCGCCCGCACCAGACTGAGCGGCCGGTTGACGACGAATTGTTCCATGCGCGGCCAGACCAGCGCGTAATGGTCGAGCAGGTCCAGCTTGGAGACCTTCTCGTCGGGCCACAGCAGCTTGTCCGGATGGGATAGTTTCACCGACGTCCTTGCCACTCCAGCCGAGGCGGCCTTTGGCGTCGCCGTGCCGCCGCCCGCATCGCTTTCGCCCTTGCCGGAGGCCCGCTTCGGTTTTTCCTGCACGACTTCCTCCGCCGGCTTGTCCTCGCGCAATCCCTGGAACGAGGCGTGACGTATTATACGGTCCGCGGTCCAGCTGCGGAACTCCACTTCGCCGACAAGTTGAGGCTTGACCCAGACCAGGCCCTTTCCCTTGGGCACGGCGGCGGAAAAGGGCGAGGTTCTTGCCGTGAGGCCGTCGAGTTTTTTCTTGAGGTCGGTGGCCATTTTGCCGGAAAAGCCGGTGCCGACGCGGCCGGCATAGTGGAGCTTGCCGCGCTCGTGATAGCCGACCAGCAGTGAACGCAGGCCGCGTCCGGTCTTCTCGGACGGCAGATAGCCGCCGATCACGAATTCCTGGCGCAGCGTGCATTTCGATTTCACCCAGGTGAGGCCACGACCGCTGCGGTAAGGCGCGTCGGCGCGTTTCGAAACCACGCCTTCCAGGCCCATGCGGCAGACATGCTGCAGCATGATCTTGCCGGGCTCATGGAAATGGTCGCTGAAGCGCAGCGCTGAATCTTCCGGCTGGTCGCCGAGCAGTTCAGCCAGCGCCTGCTTGCGCTCGACCAGCGGCTCGCGGCGCAGATCCTCGCCGTTGAGGCGCATCAGGTCGAAGACATAGTAGACGAAGCGGTCGCCGCGGCGGGCCGACAGATCGGCCTGCAGCAGGGCGAAGGACGACACGCCGCTGTCGGCCAGAACGATGATCTCGCCATCGATGACGGCTTCCCGGCACTTCAGACCGGCGAGCGCGGCGGTGACGGGGCCGTCGAATTTTGAGGTCCAGTCGAGGCCGGCGCGGGTGAGCAGCCTCACCTCGCTGCCGGCGACCTGCGCCTGCATGCGGTAGCCGTCGAATTTTACTTCATGCAGCCAATCGTCGCCGGATGGCGCATCCTTCTCCAGCGTGGCGAGCTGCGGCTCGATGAACTCCAGCCGGCTGGCAGGCCCGGCTCTTGCCTTGCCGGCGGCCGGCTTGTTGGAGTGCCAGACTTTCGGCTTCGCGCCTTTGGCCGTCTTGCCCTCGCCGACCTCCTCGATCGTCAGGCCGGATTTCACCGATTTCGGCTCCTGCTTCAGGATGTCCTCGCCGGGGCGCGCGGCGGCATCGTCGGATTTGATCAGCAGCCAGTTGTCGCGCTTTTCGCCGGAGCGCGGCTTCAGCCGCACCAGATGCCAGCGGCCATGCAATTTGTGGCCTTCCAGCTCGAGGCCGATATGGCCCTTCTTCATCGCCTTGGCCGGATCGCCTTCCGGAATCCATTTGCCCTCATCCCAGACGATGACCGAGCCGCCGCCATACTCGCCCTTCGGGATGGTGCCTTCGAACGGCGCGTAATCGATCGGATGGTCCTCGACGTGCACGGCCAGCCGCTTCTCATGCGGATCGAGGCTCGGGCCGCGCGTCACCGCCCAGCTCCACAGCACGCCGTCATGCTCGAGGCGCAGGTCGTAGTGCAGCCTGGTCGCCGCATGCTTGTGGATGACGAAGATGCCGGCGGCCTTCTTGCCGCTCCGCGACAGCTTGCCGGCCGGCTCGGCGGTCTTCCTGAAATCCCGCTTGGCCCGATACTGCTCGAGGCTGGCCATGGCTGCGGCCTCCTATGCCGATTTGCGCCGCGGAGCGGAGGCCTTGCCCCGTCCGGCCTTTGGCTTTGCCTTCGCCTTCGACGCGGCCTTGCCCGCGCCTTCCGCGTTCAGGCTCTTCTTCAGCGCATCGAAGAGGTTGACGACATTGGAAGGCTTCGGCGGCGCCTTGGCCTTTGGCGCCTTCCTGCCGGCCTTCTTGGCGCGGATCAGCTCGAGCAGGGCATCCTCGTAGCGGTCGTCGAACTTCGACGGATCGAATTTTGCCCCCTTCCGGTCGATGATGTGTTCGGCAAGGTCTATCATCTCATCGTCGGTCTTGACCGGCTTGATATCGCCAAAGACGCTGTCGGGCTGACGCACTGTGTTGTCGTAACGCAGCGTGGTCAGCACCATGCCCTTGCCGAGCGGCTCGATCACCACCGGGCGTTCCCGCTGGTAGAGCACGATGCGGGCGAGGCCGGCCATCTTCTTGCCCGCCATGGCGTCGCGGATGACGGCAAAGGCCTCCTCCGACACCTTGTCCGCCGGCGAGACATAATAGGGCGTGTCGAGGTAGATCTGCCGGATCGAGGATTTGTCGACGAAGCCGTCGAGGCTCATCGTATGCGAGGACTCGATCTGGACGGCCTCGATCTCGTCTTCCTCGATATGGATGAACTCGCCGTCCTCGACCTCATAGCCCTTTATCTCGTCGCCTTCCTCCAGCGGCTTGCCGGTCTCGGCATCTACATAGATGCGCTTCACGGTGTTTCCGGTCTTGCGGTTGAGGATGCGGAAGGAGACCTTTTCGGCGTGGGTGACGACGTTGGTCAGCTCGATGGCGCAAGTGACCAGCGACAGCTTGAGATAGCCTTTCCAGGCCGGGCGCGGCGCCATGACGAACTCCGTGAGCAGGGTGGTTGAACCGAGAACGGGCAGAACCCGCTCCGGTTCCGGGAGGCCGCCTCCAGACTGGGTCCTGACTTTCCCGGGCGGCGCACGGAAATTTCGTCGAGGCGCCCGCGATTGAAACAGAACCGCGCTCAACCGACATCGGGGCGAAACATATGTGATGCAAAAGTCACATTGGGCGAGATGCCGACAAATGGCTCGGAAAGACCCCGAATCAGCCGCATTCCGGCCACGAAGCGGGGCATTTCGGACCAGAAATTAACATCACGTTCACCGACTATTCACGCCTCGACGCTATGATGCCCGCAATTCGGACGGGACATCCGAAATCGGGACAGGGACAGGGAAATGAAGTTCTGGAACCACATTGCCGGCTACGCCGCCGCCATCCGTGAATTCGTCGCGCCGACCTATCGGCCTGAGCGTTATTACATGCGCGGCCCAGGCCCGGCCTGCGCCCGCCGCGGCAACTCGCTCGGCATCAGCGCGCACTGATCATGACGCTGGAGAGCCGTCATGACAGCCGGATCTGCAAACCGGCCGACAGCCATCGCGCAACCACCTATCGCGCCGAGCGCCCCGCGCTGGCCGGTCGGCGGCGTGCGACAACGCCACCGCTTTGACGCCGCCGCCGGCTGGCTTAGTGTCTGACGACACCAGCAGCCGGGGCCGACATGATTGACCTGCCCGAACCGAAGCGTCCCCTTCCTCCGCCGCAAGCTTACGATGCAACCCAGCCGCTGATCGTCTTCGACGGCGTCTGCGTGTTCTGCTCGGGTTTCGTGCGGACGGTGGTGCGGTTCGACCGCGGGAAGCGCTTTCGTTTCGCCACGGCGCAGTCGCCGTTCGGCGAAGCGCTGTTTCGCAAGCACGGACTGGCGACCGACAGCTACGATACCAGCCTGACCCTGATCGACGGAAAGGCCTTCACCCAACTGGACGGCTTCATCGCCGTGATGGCCGAGCTTGGCTGGCCATGGCGCACGGCGAAGGTTTTGCTCGCCCTGCCGCGGCCGCTGCGCGACTGGTTCTACGACCGCATCGCCAAGAATCGCTACGCCCTGTTCGGCAGGACGGGCAGCTGCGAGATCCCGTCGCCGGAACTGCGGGAGCGGCTGATCGGCTAGAATCCCGCCACGGCTGGTCGGAGCCTGGCCGGCGGCGAGATTCGGCCTCCCGACAATCCTCGCAAATTCACGGATCATCGCCGCCGGCTTGCGCAAGGCGCCGCGCGGGTCGAAAGATTTTCGTAGCACCTGTCGAAATCCGCCTGGCCCAGGCGACATTGGTCAGGCCGGCGATGACGCGGCCTTCGAGAAAACGGGAGAAGACCATGCGATACATGCTTTTGATCTACGCGAACGAAGCCGCGATGGCGACCGCGCCGAGCGAGAAGACCTACGAGATCAGCGCCGCCTATGGCGCCTATACCGAGGCGTTGAAGAAATCCGGCGCCTGGCTCGCCGGCGACCGGCTGCGGCCGACGCAATCCGCAACGGCGGTGCGCACGGCCGACGGCAAGACCAATGTGCTCGACGGCCCCTATGCCGACACCAAGGAGCAGCTCGCCGGCTTCTACATGATCGAGGCCGAGGACGCCGACGCGGCCATCGCCTGGGCGGCGCGCTGCCCGGGCGCCAGCGCCGGCACGATCGAGGTGCGACCGATCTGGGAAATGAGCGACTATCCGTCCGCGAATTGACCCAGTGATGGACAATCGACCGGAGATCGCGCGGGCGGCGGCGGAAGCGGCCGCCCGGCAAAGCTACGGCAAGCTGGTCGCCTTTCTCGCGGCGCGCACGCGCGATGTCGCCGGCGCCGAGGACGCGCTGGCGGATGCCTTCGCGGCGGCGCTCGAGCGCTGGCCGCAGACCGGCGTGCCCGAAAAGCCGGACGCCTGGCTGCTCGCGGTGGCGCGCCGACGGGGCGTCGATGCGGTGCGGCGGCGGCAAACCGGCGAGGCGGCGCGCGATCATCTCAAGCTGATCGCCGAGGAGGTGGAGGCCCGCATGACCGACGAAGAGCTGCCGGACGAACGGTTGCGGCTGATGTTTGCCTGCGCCCATCCGGCGATCGAGGCCAGCGTGCGCGCGCCGCTGATCCTGCAGACCATCCTTGGCTTCGACGCGGCGACCATCGCTTCGGCCTTCCTGGTCTCGCCGGCGACGATGGGCCAGCGCCTGGTGCGCGCCAAGACCCGGATCCGCGAGATCGGCATTCCGTTCCGGGTGCCGGAGCGGGCCGAGCTCGGCGAGCGGCTGGACGCGGTGCTGGAGGCGATCTACGCCGCCTTCGCCGAAGGCTGGACCGATCCTGCCGGCACCGAGACGCGGCGCCGCAACCTCGCCACCGAGGGCATCTGGCTCGGCCGGCTGGCGGCCTCGCTGATGCCGGACGAGCCGGAGGCGGTAGGGCTTCTGGCACTGATGCTGTTTGCCGAAGCGCGGCGGGCAGCGCGACGCAGCCCGGAAGGTGACTTTGTGCCGCTTGCCGAGCAGGACACCGCGCTCTGGGACGACACGCTGATCGACGAGGCGGAAGACCTGCTCGAACGTGCCGCCGCCAAGGGGATCATCGGCCGCTACCAGCTGGAGGCGGCCGTGCAATCGGCCCACACGGCGCGGCGGCGCGGCGGCCGCACCGACTGGGCAGCGATCCGCCAGCTTTACGACGCGCTGCTGGCCGTCGCCGGCTCGCCTGTTGTGGCGATCAACCGCGCCGTGGCGATCGCCGAGGATGAGGGCGCTGCGGCCGGGTTGGCAGCGCTTTACGTGCTGGGTGACGACAAGCGGCTGGTTGACTATCAGCCCTATTGGGCTGCCCGCGCCGGCCTGCTGGCGAGGCTCGGCACGACCGGATTGGCGGCCGAGGCTTACGACCGCGCGATCGGCCTCGAACGGGACCCGGCCGTGCGCCGCTTCCTGCAGGAAAAGCGGGCGAAGCTCACAGCGGGCAGCAACTAGGCCGCGGCGCGATTAGAGCGCCGCCAGCCAACTCCCATCTCTTCCATTTGGGATGGTGCTTTCCGGAAAGGCCTCGGCTTTCTGCTCGATGGGCTCTCTCCAGGACAAGGTTCCGGCCTGCTATGATGGCCTTTTCCCGGCAACCTCGTAAGAGGCCGCTCACCACATCGCGTGGGCGGCATTCAGTTTGTGGATCAGCTCATGATCGCGCAGCCTGGCCCACAGGCGCTCGATATCGGGCCAGGCAGCGGCGACCTTGCCGATCTCGGGATGCCAGGCCACCAGCATGATCAGGTAGATGTCGGCCAGCGATAGCTGCTCGCCCACCAGCCAGTCGCGGCCGGCGAGGGCCTTGTCGAGGATGGCAAAGCCGCGCTCCGTCTCGTTCAGCGCGGCCTGTTTCACCGCCTCCACGCCGTCCGGCGTCACGGTGTAGCGATGGGCATAATAGTAGCGCAGCCCCGCCGGGTAGAGGACCGACGACATGAAGGCCATCCAGCGCAGGAAGTCGGCGCGGGCCGGCGAACCCGCCGCCGGCGCCAGCCCGGCTTCCGGATGGCGCTCGGCGAGCAGAATGCAGATCGCCGCCGATTCGGTGATCGATCGGCCGTCCGGCAAGGTCAGCACCGGCACCTGGTTCAACGGGCTGATGTCGAGGAAGGCCTGGTCGGGCGGGTCCTTCTTCGGCACGTCGATCTGGTCAAACGGCGCGCCGGCCAGGGCAAGCGCCGCCTCGACGACGAAGCCGCCGCTGCCGGGGCGTGTGTAAAGTCTGTACATCAATCCCTCCCAACCGCCCGCGCGGGGCCGGTTGAGGTTTGCACCGGAAGCGGTGCCGCGCTCAAGCGCGGCGCGGACGCCACACGGGTTTTTTCAGCGGTCCAGCGTCCCGCGACCGTTCATTGAGGAGGCTTACGCCCCCAGCCCGTCGAACAGGATGGTCGACAGGTAGCGTTCGGCGAAGGACGGGATGACGACGACCAGGGTCTTGCCCTTGTTCTCTGGCCGCGAGCCGACGACGATCGCCGCCTGCAGCGCGGCGCCCGACGAGATGCCGACCGGCACGCCTTCGAGGCGGGCGACAAGCCGCGCATTGGCGACGGAATCCTCGTTGGAGACCCTGACAATCTCGTCATAGATCGTGGTGTCGAGGATCTTCGGCGCGAAGCCGGCGCCGATGCCCTGGATCTTGTGCGGGCCGGGCTGGCCGCCGGACAGCACCGGCGAAGCCTCCGGCTCGACGGCGACGACATGCAGCGAGGGCTTGCGCTTCTTCAGCACCTGGCCGACGCCGGTGATGGTGCCGCCGGTGCCGATGCCGGCGACGAAGATGTCGACCTCGCCCTGGGTGTCGTTCCAGATCTCCTCGGCCGTGGTGCGGCGGTGGATCTCGGGGTTGGCCGGATTCTCGAACTGCTGCGGGATGATGGCGTCGGGCAAGGTGGCGGCAAGCTCGTCGGCCTTGGCGATGGCGCCCTTCATGCCCTTGGGACCTTCGGTCAGCACCAGTTCGGCGCCGAGCAGCGCCAGCATCTTGCGCCGCTCGACCGACATCGTCTCCGGCATGGTCAGGATCAGCTTGTAGCCCTTGGCGGCGGCGGCGAAGGCGAGCGCAATGCCGGTGTTGCCGGAGGTCGGCTCGATCAGCGTCGTCCTGCCGGGGGCGATCCTGCCAGAGGCTTCCAGCGCCTCGATCATGGCAACGCCGATACGGTCCTTGACCGAGGCGATCGGGTTGAAGAATTCGAGCTTGGCCAGGAGATTGGCGACGACGCCCTTTTCCTTCGCGAACTTGTCGAGCCGCACCAGGGGGGTGTCGCCGATCGTCTCGGTGATCGAATTGAAGACGCGGCCGCGGCCGGGCACGCGCGCGGAGGTGACGGGCTTGTTCATTGTTTCGCTCCCAGGACAGGCAATTGCATCAGCGACAGAATAGGGCTTTCAGCCGCGCAAGATAGGCTGCCGGTCGAAAATATCCGAGTGGGGCGCGTGCTGAAAACGCTGCCGCCCCGGAATAGCATTTTCCGGATCGGCTTGTTTCCGGAATGGTTTGGCCGAAACGGAAGCGCGATGAGACGGGTGCTCTATTGCCTGGCCGCGATCGCCGCCGCCGCGCCGACCATGAAGCCGGCGGCCGTGCGGTTCAGCGCCTTCAGCGCGCGCGGCGACTTCAGAAACCAGCGCGCCTTCGCAGCGAGCGCCAGATAGGGCACCAGCACGACCAAGAGGACAATGACGGTGAGCGCGACGAGGATGCCATAGTCGGCCAGCGTGATCGTCTTCAGGTCGACGATGGTCGGCGTGATGGCGAGGTAGAAGATCATCGTCTTCGGATTGCCGAGCGTCACCGTGAGGCCGGCAAGGAAGGAGGCGACGAGCCCGCCCTTGCCCTTTCGCGCCTCGACAGTCTCCGGCGTGATGCCGCTGGTCCAGAAGCGCCAGCCGAGGAAAGCGAGATAGGCGACGCCGGCCCATTTGATGGCGAGAAAAACCATGCCGAAAGTCTGCGCGACGAAGGCAAGACCGAGCATGACGGCGGTGAGATAGGTGAGATCGCCGAGGATCAGGCCAAACGACATCGCCAGCGACGAACGGAAGCCGGAACCCAGCGCCCGCGCCACAAGCGCGGTGACGCCGGGGCCCGGAATGGCAGCGGCGATGCCGAGGGCGGCGCTGTAAGCGACAAATCCGGTGAGCGTCATGGCTTTCGGTCCAGATGAGTGCGCCTTGTCGCATACATCCGAATGGAATTGAATTTCCTGAGGACTGGATTCGATTGCACCAGATCTCGCCGGGTCAACCCGAGGCGGCCCCAACAGGATTCCCAGGCCGGCTCAATCAGGACCGGCCGTCGCCATAGGTGACGCGCCAGATGGTGCCGTTGCCGTCCTCGGTGAGGATCAGCGCGCCGTCCTTCGCGACAGTGACGCCGACCGGCCGGCCCCAGACATCGTCGTCGGAGATGACGAAGCCGGTGGCGAAATCCTCATACGCGCCGGTCGGCTTGCCATCCTCAAATTTCAGCCGCACCACCTTGTAGCCGGTGCGCACGCCGCGGTTCCAGGAGCCGTGCAGGGCGACGAAGGCATCGCCCTGATACTCGGCCGGGAAGCTCTTTTTGTCATAGAAGGCGATGCTGAGCGGCGCCGAATGCGCCTGCATCAGCACGTCGGGAACAGTGACCTTGCCAGCAAGGTCGGGGCGCGCGCCCTTGTGGCGCGGGTCCTCGTTGGCGCCGATGTAATACCAGGGCCAGCCATAGAAGCCGCCTTGCCTGACCGTCGTCGCATATTCGAATGGCACGTTGTCGCCGAGCCCGTCGCGCTCGTTGACGAGGCACCAGAGCGCGCCTGTCTGAGGCTGCACCGTCATGCCGGAGCAGTTGCGCAGGCCGGTGGCGAAGCTGCGCCGGTTCCTGCCGTCCGGATCGAAGGCCAGAACGTCGGCGCGCCCTTCCTCCGGTCCCCAGCTCGCGCCGAGCGGTGCCGACGCCGCCCATTGCGCGAGCCCGCCTTCCGGCTCGGCGCCGATGTCCTCGGCGACGTTGGAGCCCGATCCGACCGATAGGTAGAGCGTCTTGCCATCAGGCGAAAAGATGATGTCGCGCGTCCAGTGATGGCTGGAGGGGATGTCCGGGACGATGGTTTCCGGCTTGCCCTGCGCCTTCAGGTCACCTTCGCGGTAGGCGAAGCGCACGACGCTGTTGCTGTTGGCGACATAGACCCATTGCGGCCTGTCGCCCGACGGGTAGAAGGCGATGCCATAGGGCCGGGTCAACCCTTCGGCGAAAATGGCTTGCTGCGCCGGCCTCGCGCCGCCCTCGGCGAGGCGATAGACGCGGATCTGGTTGGCCTTGCTGTCGGCGACAAACAGGTCGCCATTGGGTGCCACGCGTACGACGCGTGGATTGTCGATGCCGGAAGCAACGAGTTCGATGGAGAAGCCGGGCGGTAGAAGCGGCTTGACCCCTTCGGGACGATCGCCAACGCCCGGGCCGTTCGATGACGAGCGGGTGCGGTAGGGCGCCGGCAGGTCCTGCGGCTTGATCAGCCGGCGCACTCCCGGACGGTCGGCCTTCCAGTCGCCGAAAGCCTTGCTGCCGGTCAGCACCGGCTGGTCCGCAAGCGCTGCGGTGGCGACGAGCATGGCAGCTCCCGCAAGACTGGCAAACCGGATCATACCGTCCTCCAGGGTTGGTTTGGCCATGGGCAGTCAAGGCCAGGTACGGGACAAACGGAAAAATCAGACCGGCGTTCCGCAACGAAGGGGGCACAGGTGAACTTAAGGGTGGTAGTGGGTGCTCAGCTGCCTTCCGCATAGAAATCATCGTCCAGGCGCCTTTCCAACGCGACCAGATCGGCCGGCAGCGGCAGGCCCATGGCGCGCAATTCCTGCAACTTCTCGCGCAGCTGCTCCCGTATCTCGTGCTGGTCCTCGGGCTGGTTGACCATTTCCTCGAGCAGCAGGCTGATCTGGGCCTTGAGCGATTCCAGCGCCATTTTTCTTCTCCTCCACTGCCTAGGTGTACTGAGATCCGGTCAGGCCGGGTCGAAAATGGTGGTCTCCGAGAACCGGAGCGGAGCGTACTTGAAGTACGTGAGCACCGGAAGCGCGGGAGATCGCCATTTGCAGGCCGGCCTCACACCTAACGCAGCATGCGCGAAATGAGCTGCGCCGTATAGTCGACCATCGGCACGATGCGGGCATAGTTAAGCCGCGTCGGACCGATGACGCCGAGTGCGCCGACGACACGGGCGTCCTTGTCGCGATAGGGCGCCACGACCAGCGACGAGCCGGACAGCGAAAACAGCTTGTTTTCCGAGCCGATGAAGATGCGCACGCCGGGCCCTTCCTCGGCGAGGTCGAGCAGTTGCAGCAGCCCGTCCTGCGTCTCCAGATCCTCGAACAGATGGCGCAGCAATTCGATGTCGGCCTGGGCGGTGACGTTTTCGAGCAGGTTGGCGCGGCCGCGCACGATGAGCCGTGCCGGCAGGCCGCTTTCGGCGCCAGCCCAGACCGCCAGGCCCTTTTCGACCAGGTCCTGCGACAGCGTGTCGAGGGCGGCCCTGGTCTCGTCCTTGATGCGGGCGATCTCGACGCGCGCCTCGGCCAGTGTGCGGCCCCGGATATGGGCGTTGAGGAAGTTGGAGGCCTCGTGCAGCTGCGACACGGTGGTGCCGGCGGGCAGGTCGACGACGCGGTTCTCGACGTCGCCGTTCTGCGACACCAGCACGGCCAGCGCCTTGGTGGGTTCCAGCTGGATGAACTCGATGTGCTTCAGCGCCACCTCGTTTTTGGCGGCGAGCACCAGGCCGGCGCCGCGCGACATGCCCGACAGCATCTGGCTGGCCTCGGTCAGCATATGCTCCAGCGTGGCGCCCGAGCCGGAGGCGCGCACCTGCGCTTCGATGATGCGGCGCTCCTCGTCGGAGAGGTCGCCAAGCTCCATAAAGGCGTCGACGAAGAAGCGCAGGCCGGTCTGCGTCGGCAAACGGCCGGCCGAGATATGCGGGGCATAGATCAGGCCGAGATGCTCGAGATCGCTCATCACGTTGCGGATGGTGGCCGGCGACAGCGAAGAGGGCAGGATGCGCGACAGGCTGCGCGAGCCGACCGGCTCGCCATCCCTGAGATAGGATTCGACGATGCGCCGGAAGATATCGCGCGAGCGCATATCAAGCGACTGGAGCGCGGGCGACTGCGATGCCGGATCGACTGCCTTGGTCATTCGAGCCAAAACCTCCTGCTCAAATATAGACTTAGGCCGTGCCCGCGCAACCCGGTCCATTTTCCTTTGCGCCATGCGCCGCATGCGTCTACAAGCCGCCAACGAATCCTTGAAAACCAAAAGAAAGAAGAAAGAGGCCTCGATGCGCCCCTCCAAACGCCAAGCCGACGAAATGCGCGCCATCTCCTTCGAGCGCGGCGTCTCCAAGCACGCCGAGGGTTCGTGCCTCGTGAAGTTCGGCGACACGCATGTTCTGTGCACGGCAAGCCTGGAGGAAAAAGTGCCGGCCTGGATGCGCAATTCCGGCAAGGGCTGGGTGACGGCCGAGTACGGCATGCTGCCGCGTTCGACCGGCGAGCGCATGCGGCGCGAGGCTTCAACCGGCAAGCAGGGCGGCCGCACGCTGGAAATCCAGCGGCTGATCGGCCGTTCCTTGCGCGCCGTGGTCGACCTGCAGGCGTTGGGCGAGCAGCAGATCACTGTCGACTGCGACGTGATCCAGGCCGATGGCGGCACCCGTACCGCCTCGATCACCGGCGGCTGGGTGGCGCTCCATGACTGCCTGCGCTGGATGGAGGCGCGGCAGATGGCCAGCGTCGCCAAGGTGCTGAAGGACCATGTCGCGGCGATCTCCTGCGGCATCCATGACGGCCAGCCGGTCCTCGACCTCGACTATCTCGAGGATTCCTCGGCCGGCACCGACGCCAATTTCGTCATGACCGGCAAGGGCGGTATCGTCGAGATCCAGGGCACGGCGGAAGGCGAGCCGTTCTCGGAGGAGCAGTTCGCGTCGCTGATGGGCCTCGCCAAGAAAGGCATTTCGCGCTTGGTCAGCCTGCAGCAGATGGCGGTGGCGTAGGTTTCGAATGCCGAGCCTGGGCACCCCCCTCTGGCCTGCCGGCCATCTCCCCCTCAAGGGGGGAGATTGGATATACGGCCGGCCTTCGCCAATTATCGGCGGTGCAAGGGGTGCAGCGGCACGAGAACTGCCAATCTCCCCCCTTGAGGGGGAGATGGCCGGCAGGCCAGAGGGGGGTGCCTCGTGACACCCTCGGCAATTTTGGAATCAGCGCTCTACGTCACCGACCTACACGCTGCCGAGCAATTCTATGCCGACGTGCTCGGCCTCGACCTGATCGGCAGGGTCGAAGGCCGCCACGTCTTCTTCCGCTGCGGGACGGGCGTGCTGCTGCTGTTCAACGCCGAGGCGACCAAGATCCCGCCGGCACCCGATGCCAGGCTGAAGGTGCCGCCGCATGGCACAGTGGGCGAGGGCCATCTTTGCTTTGCCGCGAGCGCGGAGGAGATTGCCGGTTGGCGCCAGCACCTCGCGGCGAAAGATGTCGCCATCGAAAGCGACTTCGAATGGCCGCAAGGCGGGCGCTCGATCTATTTTCGCGACCCTTCGGGCAATTCGATCGAATTCGCCGAGCCAAGGATCTGGGGCCTGTGATGCATTCTTTGAACGGACACAAGATCGTCGTTGCCAGCCACAATGAAGGCAAGCTGCGCGAGTTCGCCGACCTGATGGCGCCATTCGGCTTCGAGGCGAAATCGGCCAAGGAGTACGGCCTGCCCGAGCCGGACGAGACCGGCACGACGTTCGAGGAGAACGCCTACATCAAGGCATATGCCGCGGCCAAGGCCACCGGCCTGCCGGCGCTGTCCGACGATTCCGGCCTCTGCGTCGACGCGCTAGACGGCGCGCCCGGCGTCTACACCGCCAACTGGGCCGAGACGCCCGACGGCAGCCGCGACTTCGGCATGGCCATGCAGCGCACCGAGGTGGCGCTGCAGGAAGTCGGCGCGGCTGAAGCCGCGCAGCGCGCGGGCCGCTTCGTCGCTGTCATCTGCCTGGCGTTTCCCGACGGCGAGGCCGAATATTATCGCGGCGAGGCCGAAGGCACGCTGGTGTGGCCGCCGCGCGGCACGCTCGGCTTCGGCTACGATCCGGTGTTCCTGCCCAATGGTTTCGAAAAGACCTTCGGCGAGATGAGCGCCGAGCAAAAGCACGGCTGGAAGCCCGGCCAGCCGACGGCGCTGTCGCACCGCGCCCGCGCCTTCCAGAAATTCGCCAAAGCGCGGCTGGGCTCGGCCTGAGATGCTGCTCGACCGCGGCCCCGGCTTCGGCGTCTACATCCATTGGCCGTTCTGCGCGGCCAAATGCCCCTATTGCGACTTCAACAGCCATGTCCGCCACCAGCCGGTCGACCAGGAACGCTTTGCGCGCGCGTTCGAGGCGGAACTGGCGACGATGCGCGCCCGCACCGGGCCGCGCGAGGTGACCAGCATCTTCCTCGGCGGCGGCACACCGTCGCTAATGAAGCCGGAAACGGTGGCCACCGTGCTGGACGCCGTGGCAAGGAACTGGACGGTGCCCAGCGGCATCGAGGTGACGCTGGAGGCCAATCCCTCCTCGGTGGAGGCCGAACGCTTCCGCGGCTACCGAACGGCGGGCGTCAACCGGGTGTCGCTCGGCGTGCAGGCGCTGAACGACAAGGATCTGCGTTTCCTCGGCCGGCTGCACAATGTCGAGGAGGCGCTGCACGCCATCGGTCTCGCCCGCGAGATCTTTCCGCGCCTCTCCTTCGACCTGATCTATGCCCGGCCGGGCCAGACGCCGGAGGGCTGGCAGGCCGAGCTCGAGCAGGCGATCGGCCATGCCGCCGACCATCTTTCGCTCTACCAGCTGACGATCGAGGAAGGCACGCCGTTCCACGCGCTGCACGCGGCGAAGAAGTTCACCATTCCCGACAACGACCATGCCGCCGATCTCTACGCGCTGACGCAGGAGGTGACCGCCGCGCATGGGCTGCCGGCCTACGAGATTTCCAACCATGCCAGGCCTGGCGCGGAAAGCCGGCACAATCTGACCTACTGGCGCTACGGCGAATATGTCGGCGTCGGCCCCGGCGCGCATGGCCGATTCGTTGAGAACGGGCGCCGCACGGTGACGATCGCCGAGAGGATGCCGGAGACCTGGGCCAATCTGGTCGAGGCCAGGGGCCATGGCGTCACCGGCGGCGAGATTTTGACGCGCTCGGAAGAGGCCGACGAGTTCCTGCTAATGGGGCTGAGGCTGGCCGAAGGCATCGACCTGTCGCGCTACGAGGCGTTTTCCGGACGCGGCCTGTCAAGCGCGCGACTGGCGGTGCTGCAGGAAGAAGGGCTTGTCGCGCCGGTCGGCAATTCGCGGCTGCGGGCGACGACGGCCGGGATGATCGTGCTGGATGCCGTGGTGGCGGACCTGGCGCGCTAAGCCCGAAAGTGGATACCGGTTTTCGGACAAGATCATGCTTGAGTAACAACCCTTGAAGAACGTCCTCTTCGTCTGCAGCCAGAACCGCTTGCGCAGCCCGACGGCCGAGCAGGTGTTTTCCAAACGCAGGGATATCGAGGTCGAATCCGCCGGCACCAATCACGACGCCGACAATCCGCTGACGCATGAGCTCGTCGCCTGGGCCGACATCATCTTCGTGATGGAAAAGGCGCACCGCGCCAAGCTGCAGAAGAAATTCCGGTCGAGCCTGAAGAAGGCGCGGTTAATCTGCCTCGACATCCCGGACGACTATGAATTCATGGATCCGGAGCTGGTGCAGCTTCTGGAAGCGAAAGTGTCGCGGTATCTCTAAGGGATACCGCCGTCCCCCCCGCGTTCGAGAGCCGTCCGCGCCCGTCGCACCGCACTAAGCGTCGTGCTTGTGGCGGTGTTTGGCGCGGTCCTTCTCGGCGAGCGCCTCTCCGGAGCGAACTGGCTTGGCGTTTTCCTTATCGCGGCGGGGGCGGTGCTGGTCGCTTATCGGGGATAGCGGCACGCCTTCGCGGGCGGTTTTGGTTTCGAGACGGCTGATGAAGATATCGAAGCGATTGGGCATCGTCCGGTCAGTGCTCCGTCGTGCTGTCGGTTTCGGCCTTGAGTCTGGTCTTCGGCCGGCGGCGCAAACGCCGCTTCCTGGCTTCGGTTTTACCGGCGACGCCATCGGCGCTGGCCGGCAGGCTCTTGTCCCTTCGCATGGCGAAACGCTTGCGGCCCGCATAGTAGGGCTCGAAAACGTCCTGAATCTTCAGGCTATCCATCCTGTGCCTCCCGAGACTCACAGACAAACGAGACTCACGGATAGAATTCGCCGGTCACGGTTTCGTTCCGCAGTATGGCAAAGGCATGGCGGCCACATTACGTCCTCGTCACGTTTTGCAACCGGACATCAGCCGTGCCAAACAGGCTGGATGGAGGGCCTAGGGTGACCAGCGACAAACGCAGCTATGTGATCGGGCAGATCGAGATACCGGCGCGGCCGCTGGGGCCGGCGCTCTATCTGGTGGCGACGCCGATCGGCAATCTCGCCGACATCACGCTGCGCGCGCTGGAGACGCTGGCCGCCGCCGACATCGTCGCCTGCGAGGACACGCGCGTCTCGCGCGTGCTGCTCGAGCGCTACGGCATCCGCCGCCGCGCCACCGCCTATCACGAGCACAATGCCGGCGAGGCCGGGCCCAAGCTGATCGCGGCGCTCGAAGCCGGGCAGAGCGTGGCGCTGATCTCGGACGCCGGCACGCCGCTGATTTCGGATCCCGGCTACCGGCTGGTCGGCGAGGCGCTCGACCATGGCATCCGCGTCGTGCCCATTCCCGGTCCGTCGGCGGCGCTGGCGGCGCTGACCGCCTCCGGCCTGCCTTCGGACGCCTTCCTGTTCGCCGGTTTTTTGCCGGTGAAGACCGGCCAGCGGCTGACACGGCTGGAGGCGCTGAAAAGTGTGCCGGCGACGCTGATCTTCTTCGAATCGCCCAGGCGGCTGGCCGAGACGCTTGCGGCGATGGTCGAGGCGCTGGGCGGCGGACGTAAGGCGGCGATCGGCCGCGAGCTGACCAAGACCTTCGAGGAGATGCGCACGGGCACGCTCGACGCGCTTGCCGGCCATTACGCGGCGGCCGACACTCCGAAGGGCGAGATTGTGGTCTGCGTCGGCCCCGCCGAAGCGCAGGAGGACCAGCCGGCGGACATCGACCGTCTGCTGTTGTCGCTCGCCGCCGAGATGCCGGCCTCCAAGGCGGCGGCGGAAGCGGCAAAGATGACCGGCGGCCAGAAGCAGGCGCTCTACCGGCGGCTGCTCGAACTCAGGGGCGTCTCGGGAGGAGACAGCGGTGGCTAAGCGTCCGGCCGCCGGCCGCCTGAAAGCCTATCGGCGCGGCCATCGCGGCGAATGGCTGGCGGCGCTGGCGCTGATGCTGAAAGGCTACCGGATCCTGGCGCGCCGCCACCGCACGCGGCTCGGCGAGATCGACCTGATCGCCAGGCGCGGCGACCTGGTGCTGTTCGTCGAGGTCAAGGCGCGGCGTTCGCTGATGGAAGCGATGGAGGCGATCGCCCACGGTTCGGAGCGCCGCATCGAGGGCGCCGCCGACTTATGGCTGTCGCGCCAATCCGACTATGGCAGGCTCTCGGTGCGTTTCGACATGGTGGCGGTGCTGCCCTGGCGCTGGCCGGTGCATGTCGAGAACGCGTTTTATGGGCGGAATTGAGGGCCTCACCCCCAGATCATCAGCGCCACCAGCCCGAGCCCGCCGACCACAAGCCGCCACCAGCCGAACAGCGAATAGCCGTTGCGCGAGACGTAATCGAGCAGGAAGCGGACGACGAACAGCGCGGTGACGAAGGCGGCGACGAAGCCGATGGTGATGATCGGCAGGTCGGCCGAGGTCAGTACGTTACGGTTCTTGAACAGGTCGAAGGCGAAGGCGCCGACCATGGTCGGGATGGCGAGGAAGAAGGAGAATTCAGCCGCCGCGCGCTTGTCGACGCCGAGCAGCAGCGCGCCGACGATGGTCGAGCCGGAGCGCGAGGTGCCGGGGATCAGCGACAGGCACTGGAACAGGCCGATCTGCAGATAGAGCCGGGTCGGGAAACGTTCGACGTCGCGATAGACCGGCTTCAGGGCCAAGCGGTCGACCACGAGCAGGACCACGCCGCCGATGATCAGCATGATGCAGATCAGCCGCGGCGATTCGAACAGGATCGTCTTGATGAAGTCGTGCGCCAAGGCGCCGATGATGGCCGCCGGCAGGAAGGCGATGAGGATGCCGAGGGCGAAATGCCGCGTCAGCCGGTCATAGGGCAGTTCGGTGAGCATCTGCCACAGGCGTTTGAAATAGACGCTGAGGATGGCGAGGATGGCGCCTAGCTGGATCAGGATCTCGAAGGCCTTGCCGGTCGAATGGAAGCCGAGGAAATGGCCGGCGAGCAGGATATGGCCGGTCGAGGACACCGGAATGAACTCGGTCAGGCCCTCCAGCAGGCCGAGCAGCAGCGCTTCGACGATGGTCTGGCTATCCATGGCAACCTCGGAATTGTGGCTTGGGGAAGGGCTTGCTTGTCATGGCGCGGAAGTCCCCCTATAGGTCGCAGCACCCTGACGGTCCGCTTTGCGGGCGGCCAAGACTTACCGGCGCGGCCGGCGATTCGCCAGTGCGCCTTATTATCGCGGGACCATGCTGACGCTCTTCCACCACCCGATGTTCGCCACCTGCCGGTTCGTGCGCCTCGCCTTCGGCGAATATGGCGAGGAGCTGGCGCTGATCGAGGAAAAGCCGTGGACGCGGCGCAAGGAGTTTTTGGCGCTGAACCCGGCCGGCACGCTGCCGATCCTGCTCGCCGAAGGCGACGTGCCGATCGTCGGCGCCATGGTGATCGCCGAATATCTCGACGAGACGCGCGGGGTGCTCAAGCGCGACAAGCGGCTGTTCGCCGAGGACCCGATGGAGCGCGCCGAGATCCGCCGGCTGACCGACTGGTACCTGAACAAGGCCGAGAGCGAGGTGACCAGGCATCTGGTGCGCGAGCGCGTGCTGAAGCCGGTGATGCCGGAGACGGCGGGAGGCGGCTCGCCCGATTCGGCGGCGATCCGCGCCGCGCGCGCCAACATCCGCCAGCACATGAAATACACCAACTGGCTGGCCGGCACCCGCCACTGGCTGGCCGGCAACAGGGTCACCTATGCCGACCTCGCGGCGGCGGCGGCCCTTTCGGTGCTCGACTATCTGGGCGAGATCGACTGGCGCGAGCACAGCGCGGCGCGCGAATGGTATACAAGGGTTAAATCACGGCCCTCGTTCCGGCCGCTTCTGTCGGACCGGGTGCGCGGCCTGTCGCCGGTGTCGCATTATGCGGACCTCGATTTCTAGGACGCAAAGCCTGCGCGCGCTGATCGACCGCGAGGCGAGGCGCGCCGGTTTCGACGCCGTCGCCGTCACCCGGCCGGACGCCATCCCGCTGGCGCCGGCCAGACTCGCCGAATTCGTCGCCGACGGTTTTCATGGCTCGATGGGCTGGATCGCCGAGACGATCGAGCGCCGCGCCGAACCATCCACGCTGTGGCCAGAGGTTCGCTCGATCATCGTGCTGGCGATGAATTACGGCCCGGACCGCGATCCGCGCGGCATTCTCGCAAAGCACGACCGCGGCGCGATCTCGGTCTATGCGCAAAACCGTGACTATCACGAGGTGATGAAGGGCAGGCTGAAGGAGATCGCAGGCAAGATCGTCGCCCGCGCCGGCGGCGACGTGAAGGTCTTCGTCGACACCGCCCCGGTGATGGAAAAGCCGCTGGCCGAAGCCGCCGGGCTGGGCTGGCAGGGCAAGCACACCAACCTGGTCAGCCGCGAACACGGCTCCTGGTTGTTCCTCGGCACAATCTTCACCACCGCCGAGCTCGCGCCCGACACAGCGGAAGAGGACCATTGCGGCTCCTGCCGCGCCTGCCTCGACGCCTGCCCGACCGACGCCTTCCCGGCGCCCTACCGGCTCGATGCGCGGCGCTGCATCTCCTATCTCACCATCGAGAACAAGGGGCCGATCCCGCGCGAATTCCGCGACAAGATCGGCAACCGCATCTATGGCTGCGACGATTGTTTGGCCGCCTGTCCGTGGAACAAGTTCGCCCAAGCCGCCTCGGAGGCCAAGCTTGCCGCGCGCGACGACCTGCGCGAGCCGCCGCTGGCGGAGCTGCTGGCGCTCGACGACGCAGCTTTCCGCAGCTTCTTCTCGGGCTCGCCGATCAAGCGCATCGGCCGCGACCGGTTCATCCGCAACGTATTGATCGCCGCCGGCAATTCGGGCGGCGCCGCGCTGGCGGGCGTGGTGCGCGGCCTGCTCGACGATGCCTCGCCACTGGTGAGGGGCGCTGCCGTCTGGGCATTGTCCAGGCTTCTGCCTGCTATCGACTTCGCCCAGCTGGCCGCCACCGCCCTGGCAACCGAAGATGACATGACAGTGCGCGACGAATGGCTGTCGGCGCTGCCAGCAAAGGTGCATGCATGAGTGAAAAGCAGTTCCTCGTCTTTGGCGCCGGCTATTCCGGCAAGGCATTCGCCCGCGCCAACCG
>NZ_RZSG01000239.1:0-7866 GCF_003997725.1 Mesorhizobium sp. M4A.F.Ca.ET.050.02.1.1 | reverse complement strand
TATGTGCCCCGAGACCACCGACACCGCGCCGAACTCGCCCATGGCGCGGGCGTTGCAGAGCAGGACGCCGTAGAGCAGGCCCCATTTGATGTTGGGCAGCGTCACAAACCAGAAGGTCTGCCAGCCATTGGCGCCGAGCGAAAGGGCAGCCTCCTCGTCGCCGTTGCCCTGTTCCTGCATCAGCGGGATCAACTCGCGGGCGACGAAGGGGAAGGTGACGAAGACGGTGGCGAGCACGATGCCCGGCACGGCGAACAGGATGACGACGCCATGCGCCTTCAGCCATTCGCCGAGCATCCCTTGGGCGCCGAACAGCAGCACATAGACCAGACCGGAAATCACCGGCGAAACCGAGAAGGGCAGGTCGATGAGGGTGGTCAGGAATGCCTTGCCCTTGAACTCGAACTTGGCGATCGCCCAGGCGGCGGAGATGCCGAAGACGAGGTTGAGCGGCACCGAGATCGCCGCCACCAGCAGCGTCAGGCGGATGGCCGAGCGTGTGTCGGAACTGGCCAGTGCCTCCGTGTAGGCGCCGACGCCCTTTGCCAGCGCCTCGTGAAAGACGACAATTAGCGGCATGAGCAGGAAGACGGCGAGGAAGGCGAAGGCCACGGCCATCGCCACGATGCGCACCGGCCGGCTTTCGGTGACCGCCGCCGACTGGCTTTCGTGATGCGGTTCGTAGGATTTAATCTCGGGATCAGCCATAGCGTTTGCGGCTCCATGACTGCGCCAGATTGACGACCAGCAGCATCAGGAAGGACAGCGCCAGCATGATCGCCGCGATCGCGGTGGCGGCGGGATAGTTGTACTCCTCCAGCCTGATGACGATCAGCAGCGGCGCGATCTCCGACTTGAATGGCAGGTTGCCGGCGATGAAGATGACCGAGCCGTATTCGCCGACGCCGCGCGCGAAGGCGAGCGAGAAGCCGGTGATGATCGCCGGCGCCAGGCCCGGGAACAGGATGCGGGTGATGATCTGGAAACGATTGGCGCCGAGCGTGGCGGCGGCTTCCTCGACCTCCTTGTCGAGCTCTTCCATGATCGGCTGCACGGTGCGCACGACGAAGGGCAGGCCGATGAAGACCAGCGCGATGACGATGCCGAGCGGCGTATAGGCGACCTTGATGCCGAGCGGCATCAGCAGTTTGCCGATCCAGCCATTCGGCGCGTAAAGCGTGGTGAGCGCGATGCCGGCGACGGCGGTCGGCAGCGCGAAGGGCAGATCGACCATGGCATCGACGATGCGACGGCCGGGAAAGCGGTAGCGCACCAGCACCCAGGCGACGATGGTGCCGAAGACGACATTAACGCCAGCGGCGATGAAGGCGGTGCCGAAGCTGATTTCAAGCGCGTTGATGGTGCGGCGATCGGCAGCAATCGCCCAGAAATCGGTCCAGCCGAGTGCCGCCGAGCGCCAGACCAGCCCGGAGAGCGGGATGAGGATGATGAGCGTGAGGTAGGCAAGCGAGAAGCCGAGCGTCAGTCCGAAACCCGGAATGACGCTCGGCTGCTTGAATCGCCACCCCGCCGGAGCCGGTACTGTGGTCATGGAATTCTTGTTCGTCCCTTCTTATTCAGACCAGATTGCCGTCGGTGATGTCTCGGGCCGCGAGGCCGTCGCGCCTCACTGGGCCGGCTTGTAGATCTGGTCGAATATACCACCGTCGCCGAAATGATAAGGCTGTGCCTTCTTCCAGCCGCCGAAAAGCGGATCGTCGATGGTGATCAGCTTGATCTCGGGCAGCTTGGCGAGGTCTTCCGCCGGCACCAGGTCGGGCTTCGCCGGACGATAGTGGTTCTTGGCGATCAGCGTCTGGCCCTCCTTGGAGTAGAGGTAGCCGAGATAGGCCTCGGCGACCTTGCGCGTGCCCTTGGCATCGACATTGGCGTCGACCACCGCGACAGGCGGCTCGGCCAGGATCGAAGTCGGCGGATAGACGATGTCGAAATTGTCGGCGCCGAATTCGTCGAGCGCGAGATAGGCTTCGTTTTCCCAGGCCAGCAGCACGTCGCCCAGACCCTTTTGCGCGAAGGTCACGGTCGAGCCGCGCGCGCCGGTGTCGAGGACCGGTACCTGGCTGTACAGCTTGGCAATGAATTCCTTGGTTTTGGCCTCGTCGCCACCGTCATTGGCGTTGGCATAGGCCCAGGCGGCCAGATAGTTCCAGCGCGCGCCGCCGGAGGTCTTCGGGTTCGGCGTGATCACCTGGACGCCGTCCTTGATCAGGTCGTTCCAGTCATGGATGCCCTTCGGGTTGCCCTTGCGGACCAGGAAGATGATGGTCGAGGTGTAAGGGGCCGAATTATTCTCGAACTTTTTCCGCCAATCCGGATTGATCTTCTTCGCCTTCGAGACGATGGCGTTGATGTCCCCTTCGAGGGCCAGCGTCACCACGTCGGCGTCGAGGCCATCGATCACGGCGCGGGCCTGCGCGCCCGATCCGCCATGCGACTGCTGGATGGTCACGGTCTCGCCGGTCTCGGCCTTCCAGTGCGCGGCGAAAGCCTCGTCATAGGCCTTGTAGAGCTCACGCGTCGGGTCGTAGGACACGTTGAGAAGGGTCGTATCGGCGAACGCCAAACCGAGCGTGCCGAACTGGACAGATGAGGCGACCAGCGCGCCAAGCAGTTTCTTGAAATGAGGTTTGGTCATTTCCGCCTCCGTTGATGACGGCCGAACTCTAGCGAATTGATAGAATTTAGATGCATTCAATGTTGCCTTTTTTGGCCTATCGGAGAAATTTTTCGCCGATCGTCTATCCCTTGGGGAAATGGTTTCCTCATATTAGATAGACCGCCCTCGCCGGCTCGACGCTATCTAGAAAGGGGCCGCCCTCGGGCAAGGCCGCGTGGCGACAGATCGGCCTTCGCGGCCGGACCTCTAAGGCGCGGTGACGGGAAAGTCGAAGCGTTGCTTCGGAAACGGCTCGGCCATCAGCGTGAAGTGCCACCATTCGCGGGCGTAGTTGCGGAAACCGGCGGCGCGCATGGCCTCGACCAGTCGCTTGCGGTTTGCAGCCGCGTCGGCGGGGAGCGGATGGTGCGCGGTTTCGCTGGCCTGGTCGAAACAGTCGAAGCCGGTGCCGAAATCGAGCGTGTCGGCATCGGGCGCGCCGCAGGCAGGGTGAGGTGCGGCCGCGCCATCGATGGCTGCAATGGCGAGATCCACGGTCGAGCCGCGCGAATGGCTGGAGAGCTCGCCGATATAACCCTTGGCGATGAGGTCGCCGCGTTCCACTGCCGGATACCATTGCGGGTCGGGCGGTCCGCCCGTTCGCGTCCACTCGACCATGTCGGCGACGGCCCGCGCCGGACGGTAGCAGTCGAAGACCACCAGGGTCAGCCCCTCGACGGTAAGCTTCTGCTCAACGCTGGCAAGCGCTTTCGCTGCTTGTCGGGTGAGGATGCAGACCGGCGCGTCATAGCCCTCGGCCTTGCGGTGCAGGAAGTTCTTGAGACCGGCATAGCGAATGTCCTGGCGGATCGAGGGGACGACATCGGCAAGACGGACGAAGCCGGCGGGGAGGGGATCGGCGGAGGCGGGAAAGATTGCGATCAGGAGAGCTAGCGTTGCGAGAATCTTAGCTGCTCTCGCCGAAGGATGGCGCCGCGCGCCAGACATCCGGCCAAGAAGCGCAATGCGCTGAATCGGTTGCGGCATCCTATTCAACGAAAACCTTCACGCTTGCCGCGCGGCCGGCGGCGTCGATCACGGTGAGCGTCGAATAGCCGGCGCCGTCGGGCAGCCAGGTGGCGGTGCGGCGCCGGTCGATGCCGGACAGCGGCTTGCCGTTGGCCAACCAGCGGAAGGGCGCGCGGCCGCCCTGCAGCTTCAGCACCAGCGGCGAGGCGTCGGCCGAATTGGCGGCGAGGTCGACGCGCGCGCCGTCGGGCGGAAAGACGATCGTCGGCGCGGGCTCGGCCGGCGTCCACCGCCCAAAACGCGACGAGTTGCCGGTGACGCTGGCGCGCTTCGGCGCCGGATCGGACGGGCTGGTGCAGGCAACGCCGGCCGGCTGGCCGGGAAG
The DNA here is from genome assembly GCF_003997725.1 of Mesorhizobium sp. M4A.F.Ca.ET.050.02.1.1. NCBI lineage: Bacteria > Pseudomonadati > Pseudomonadota > Alphaproteobacteria > Hyphomicrobiales > Phyllobacteriaceae > Mesorhizobium > Mesorhizobium sp. M4A.F.Ca.ET.050.02.1.1. The sequence continues at coordinate 3,835 of NZ_RZSG01000239.1, read as the reverse complement.
CGGAACGGTGGCGAGGCCGGAGCGGACGAAGCCCTCGAACAGGATCGGGGCGGCCGAGACGTATCCGGACAGCCCGGGCACGGCGCCGGCATCGGCGCGTCCGACCCAGACGCCGAGCACGTAGCGGCCGTCGAAGCCCACCGACCAGGCGTCGCGGTAGCCATAGGAGGTGCCGGTCTTGTAGGCGATGCCGCGCTGCAAGGCGCCCTCCGGCGGCTTCACGCCTGACAATATGTCGGTGATCTGCCAGTTGGCCTGGTCGTCGAGGATGGTGGCGGTGGTGCGTTCGGCGTTGGCCGGCTCGGTGCCGTCATGCAGCGTGTGCGCCTTGCCGCCATTGGCGAGGCCCGTGTAGAGCTGGACGAGATCGCGCAGCGTCACACCGACGCCGCCGAGGCCGATCGCCAGGCCCGGCGCCTCGTTGACCGGCAGCACCGGCTTGACGCCGGCCTGGCGGAAGCGCGCCGTCAGCCTGGCCGGTCCGACCGCGTCGAGCACCCGGATCGCCGGCACGTTGAGCGAGAGCTGCAGCGCCTGGCGGATGCTGACGTCGCCCTGATAGCCCATGTCGAAATTCTTCGGCCGGTAGCCGCCGAAATCGGCCGGGCTGTCCTCGATGATGGTCTCCTGCGCCACCAGGCCCTGCTCGAAGGCGAGCCCGTAGATGAACGGCTTCAGCGTCGAGCCCGGCGAGCGGACGATCCTGGTCATGTCGATCCAGCCGGAGCGGCTGGCGTCGAAGAAATCGGCCGAGCCGACCTCGCCGAGGATGTCGCCGGTGCGGGCATCGGCCAGCACCATGGCGACGGAAAGTTTTGGGCCGAGCCTGGCGGCGGCTTCCTTCGCCACCTGTTCCAGTCCTTGCTGGACGCTCCTGCGGATGGTGAGCTGCAGCGGCTTGCCCGGTATGGCCTTGGGCAGCATGGCATAGGCGGCATGGGCGGCCAGCGCCGGCAGCTTGCGGCGCAGGCCGGAGACATCGTCCAGCGCAGCGCGCGCGGCTTCCCGGTCGCCGAGCAGGCCGGCGGAAACCATGCGCGTCAGCACTCGGTCGCGCGCGGCATGCGCGACGTCGAGGTTGCGGTCGGGCCGCCGCTTCTCCGGCAGTTGCGGCAGGGCGACGAGCAGTGCTACCTCCGAGACCGTCAGCCGCTTCGGCTCCTTGCCGAAATAGGCCAGCGAAGCGGCGCGCACGCCTTCGAGATTGCCGCCATAGGGCGCCAGCGTCAGATAGCGCTCCAGGATCTCGCGCTTGGAAAGCCGCCGCTCGATCTGGATGGCGCGTAGCATCTGCTTGATTTTGGAGCCGAGGCTGCGACTGTCGCGCGGCTCGATCAGCCGGGCAAGCTGCATCGACAGCGTCGAGCCGCCGGAGACGATGTGGCCTTTGCTGACGAACTGACCGGCGGCACGGCAAAGCGCCAGGACGTCGACGCCGTCATGGTCCCAGAAGCGCTTGTCCTCATAGGCGACCAGCATGTCGACGAATTGCTTGTCGACCTGGTCGAGCCGGGTTTCGAGCCGCCAGTAACCGTCAGGCGTGGCGAAGGCGCGCAGAAGCTGACCGTCGCGGTCCTGCACTTCGGTGGAGACCGCCAGCTTTTCTGGCAGCGGCGGCGGATAGGCGCGGTCGAGCTGCCAGAGGGTGGCTGTGGAAGGGGCAACAACGCCGACGCAACAAGCCGCGGCTATGGCGCTGCGTCGCAGGAATTTTCTGGAAAGCATGGCGCCGCCCCTCATTGTCCTGCCGGACATTTCTCCCCGTATAGAGACGGGGAGAAAGGGGCTGTTGCCGATGGTTTCGCCAATCGCCAACGGTGCAGAATAGGCGGAGAAATTCGCGACAGCCCCCTTCTCCCCGTCTCCATACGGGGAGAAGGTGCCGGCAGGCGGATGAGGGGCAGCGCCATCGCTACGTCTATCAAGGCGCCCTACGGCGCCTTGACCTCCATCATGCCGGTGGCGGTGCGGGCCGAATATTGCGGCCTATACATATCCTCCACCGTTGCCGCCGGATGGGCATAGGTGCCGGGCGTCACCGCGCGCACGACATAGGCCAGCGTGATGTTGCGGTCGCCGTCGCCGTCGTTCGGGTTGAAGGCCGCGACGAAGCGGTCGTCGCGGAACTCGAGATGGGCGGCGTCGGTCTGCGCCAGCCAGGAGAAGTTCGACAGCTGGGCGCTGGACACCAGGCCCGGATTGTCGATCTCGAAGCCGGCCGGCAACAGGTCGGTGATCAGGAGGCGCGAAGGCCAGCTGTTCTGCTCATAGACCTTGAGAACGACGACATAGCGCTCGTTCTGCGTGGCCTCGGTGACGTTGGCCTCGGTGCCATCGAGCCTGTAGTAGGTGCGATCGATGGTGAAGCCGTCGCCACCGGCCGGCAGCGACTCAACCGGCGAGGCCACCGTGGTGACCACCGCCTGCAGCGGCGTCTTGCCGGTGTTGGCGATGGTGAGCGGGCTGTCGGCGATGTCGCTGCCGCTGAAGCGGTCGGAATAGCCACCGGCATGCGGCGCACCGTTGACGGAGAGCGTGATGGAATCATTGCCCTCCTTCAGCGCCCGCGCCGCCAGGAGCATCCAGGACTCGTCCTGCGTGCTCGTCCAGCGGGCATCGGCGCGCTCCCGGGCCACCAGCTTGATCAGCGCCGGCACGATGGTCGGCACCGGCTTCGATTCGGCGGCCAGCGCCAGGATTGCCGCGCCGTCGCGGAGCGGCGAACCATAGTCGGAGCGGTAGTAGTCGTACTCGGTGCTCGCCTGCGCCAGACGCAGCGCGGTCTGGAAGGTGGCCTCCGAGCGCTGCGCGTCGCCGTAGAGAGCAAGGCTCGCCGCAAGCTGCGCTACGGCCATCGGGCTGGTGAAGGCTTCGAGCTGGGTGTCGGCATAGTAGCGCAGATCGCCGATCGAGGCCTTCTTGTTGCGGGCCAGCACATAGAGCGCGTAGGCGATCTCGCTGCCGCGATCCTGGACGTCCTGGTCGTAGCCGAGCGAGTTCTGCAGGTTGCTCAGCGCCTGGTTCATCGCCAACGCCGGCACGTCGTATTTCTGCTCGCGCGCCCGGGTCAGGAAGTCGCTGACATAGGCGTCGAGCCAGAGATCGCCGGAGCCTGGGCCCCACAGGCCGAAGCTGCCGGCCGAGGCCTGGTAGCTCAGCACCTTGTAGATCGCGTCCTGGATGCGGCCGTGCAGGTCCGGATCGCTGGCCATGCCGATGCCTTCGGCCAACTCGTTGACATAGAGCAGCGGCATGGCGCGGCTGGTCGTCTGCTCGGCGCAGCCATAGGGGTAGCGGTCGAGCGTCATCAGCAGCGAGGGCACGTCGAAGGCGGCCGCCTGAGAGACGCCGACGCTTACCGAAGCGCCGTCGAGCAGGCTTGCCGCCAGGAGTTCCTTGTCGACGCGCAGGGCGCCGACATTGGGCTTGAGGTCGACCACTAGGCGGGTGGTGAGCGGCAACTGCGCCGGCCGCACCGGGACGTAGAGCGTCTGCTCGACCTCGGTGCCGTCGGCATGGGCGAGCTTGACGGTGATCGTGGCGTCGCCCGCCGTCCTGGCGATCAACGGCACGGTCAGGGTCTGGCGCTTGCCCTGGGCGAGCGTCAGCCTGCCGGGGAGCGGCTTGTCGCCGGTGGACAGGTCGCCTGTCGTGTCGATCGATAGGGCATAGTCGCCGGCTGGGCCGTCGGTGTCGGCGATGTCGAGGCGCATGACAGCGTTGTCGCCGGGCGCCAGGAAGCGCGGCAGGCCGGCGGTGATCACCACCGGATCGCGCACGATGACATCGGCCTGAGCGTGGCCAACCGCTTCCTTCGTCCAGGCGACGGCCATGA
>NZ_RZSG01000238.1:0-7878 GCF_003997725.1 Mesorhizobium sp. M4A.F.Ca.ET.050.02.1.1 | reverse complement strand
CATTTCAACATTCCAGAATGGGTGGCGGCCGGCTACGACGAGGCGTTCATCAGCTCCTACCTCAAGTCCGAGGGTGACAGCTACAATCATCCGAACGCGGCGATCGAGCCGCGTATCCCCGGCATCTTCCAGTACTACAGCGCCGCCGAGGACATCCTGGCCAACACCTTCGCCGGCAAGATGAAGGCGCAGGAAGGCGCCGATGCCATCGCCGCCGCCTGGGAGAAGCTGACCGACCAGATCGGCCGCGAAAACCAGATCAAGCTCTACAAAGCCTCGCTCGGCGTGTAGCCTGATCGTATGATGAACCGGGGTCCGGCGACGCAAAGCCGCCGGACCCTGTTTTGACCGGACGGGCCGGTCGTAAGCTTTTGTATCGACGGACGGGACGCGTGGCTGACCAGACCTTGCCAACCAATGCATGGCCGGCAAACGGCGTTCCAGCCGATCTGATCGCACCCGGCCGCAAGCGGCTCGGTTTCGCCCTGATGGCCGCGGCGACGCTCGGCCTGCTCGCCGTCATCGCGCTGCAGATCCTCTACAAGACGGAAGTCACCACGCTCGGCTTCGATACCTGGCGGCCGATCGTCTATGCCTATGTGCTGTGGGGCGTGGCGCTGGGCATTGGGCAGGTGCTGACGCGCGGCGAGGACGGCCAGCGCGCGCTGTTCCTGCTTCCCGCATTGCTGTTCACCATTGCCATGGTGGTCTTCCCGACCCTGTTCGGCTTCTACATCGCGCTGACCGACTGGAACCTCAGTTCCTTCTCCGGCCGCAAGTTCAACGGGCTCGACAATTTCTGGCAGATGCTGGCCGACCCCTACTACCGCAACGCGCTGTTCAACATGGTACTGTATGTGCTCGCGGTGTTCGTCGAATATGTCATCGCCTTCGGCCTGGCGCTGCTCCTCAACGCGCAGATCCGCGCCCGCAAATTCTTCCGCGTCGTCTTCCTGATGCCGCTGATGTTGTCGCCGGTCGCGGTGTCGTGGATGATCGGCAAGTCGCTGATGGAGTATCGCTTCGGCCCGGCGGCGACGCTGGCGCGATACCTCGGCTGGGACAATCCCGCCTTCTTCTCCAACCCGATCACCGCCCGCATCTCGATCATGGTGCTGGATGCCTGGACCTTCATCCCGTTCATGATGATCATGCTGCTTGCCGGCCTGCAGGCGATGTCGCGCGAGGTGCTTGAGGCGGCGCGCGTCGACGGCGCCACCGCCTGGCAGACCTTCTGGCAGGTCACTTTCCCACTGATGCTGCCGGTGTCGGTGACAGCGGTGATCCTGCGCATCATCTTCAAGCTGAAGCTGGCCGACATCATCATCACGGTGACGTCGGGCGGGCCCGGCGGCGCCACGGATTCGGTGTCGAGCTTCATCTACCGCGAGTACCGCGACCGCTCGAATGTCGGCTACGGCACGATGCTGGCCATGGCCTATCTCGTCATCATCATCGTGTTCGTGACCTGGCTGCTGAAATTCGCCAGCCGCTTCGTGCGCAACGTCAACTGAGCGGCCGGCAACATGAGCGTCCAGACCACCGACTATTCCGTCTCCGAAATCAGCTCGCCGGCGAGCTTCCTGACCAGCCGCGTCTTCATCTATGGCGCGCTGGTGTTCTGGTCCTTCATCTGCCTTTTCCCGATCTACTGGACGATCACGACGTCATTCAAATCGGCGGTCGACGTCACCCAGGGCCATCTGATCCCGTTCGTCGACTTCCAGCCTGACTGGAAGGGCTGGCGCTCGCTCGGCCTGTCGCCGGACTCGATCACGCAGACCTCGACCGTGCGCGACGAGTTCTTCAAGCGCTTCATGAATTCGGTCATCGCCTCGGTCGGCGCATCCGGCCTCGCCATCATCATCGGCAGCCTCGCCGCCTACGGCCTGACCCGCTACCGCTACCACTTCGCCTGGTTCAAGAACGAGGACATCTCCTTCTTCTTCCTGTCGCAGCTGATCCTGCCGCCGGTGGTGCTGGCGCTGCCCTTCCTGGTGCTCTACCGCGAGGTCGGCCTGCTCGACACGCGCGTCGGGCTGATCCTGCTCTACACGCTGATGGTGCTGCCGATCGTCATCTGGATCATGCGCGACCAGTTCAATTCGATCCCGGTCGAGCTGGAGGAGGCAGCGCTCGTCGACGGCCTGTCGATCTGGGGCGCCTTCTTCCGCATCGTCATGCCGATCGCGCTGCCTGGCATGGTCGCGGCCTTCATCCTGGCGATGGTGCTGTGCTGGAACGAGTATTTCTTCGCCGCGCTTTTGACCTCGACCGACGCCAAGACCATTCCCGTCATGGTGGCGAGCCAGACCGGGTCGCAAGGCATCAACTGGTGGTCGATGGCCGCACTCGCCACCGCCGCCATCACGCCGCTTGCCGTCATCGGCATCCTTCTGGAACGCTACCTGATCATGGGCATGACGGCCGGCGCGGTGAAGTAGCCGCCTCCCCTTCTCCCCTTGTGGGAGAAGGTGGATCGGCGCGTCAGCGCCGAGACGGATGAGGGGTGTTCCAGCGGAGTGAGACGTCGGCATTCCCTGGAGCACCCCTCATCCGTCGCCTTCGGCGACACCTTCTCCCACAAGGGAGAAGGGGGAGCTAGGCCCGCAGGATCGACCTTAAATGCTCGAGGATCATGGCGACGCCCTTCCTGCCCAGCTCGGCCGAAGCTTCCGGCGCGCTCGCCGTGTACCAGCTTGTATTGTCGGCGAGGCGGCCGGCGTCGACCGCTTCGGGGCACAGCGCCAGCATCAGCGAGGTTTCGCCGATGCCGGCATGGTCGAACGGGTACCGGCCGTTCATGGCGGCCGACATCAGCGGATGCACCTGGACCCAATTGAAGAAGTTCTCGCCCTTGGCATGGCCTGCATAGTAGTCCGCCATCGCCTCTGAACCCCACCAGCCCTCGCCGCGCTCTTTTTCCAGAAAGCGGAAGATCGCTTGCCGGCCGGCGGCCTTGAAAGCGAGATCGGTCGGCATGCCGGCGGCGAAATTCTCGGTCTGGTGGTGGATGATGGCGTGGATGTTGCGAAAGCCGATGCGCAGCAGGCTGAAGAACAGCTCCTCGGCGAACGGCGCCAGCTGATTGCCGCCGACCTGCACCGAGCCGCTGCCTTCCGGCGGCGCCACCGCATAGCTCGCGGCGCCGTAGTAGAAGGGCGGCAGGATGACGATGTCGGCCTCCTTCCCGAACAGCTCGAGCGTCTTGACGACGGCCAGCGTGTCCATGCCGACGGCCATGTGCTCGCCATGGTACTCGAGCACGCCGAGCGGCAGAGCGACCGGCCAGTTCTCCGTGATCGCCTTGCGGATCTGGTGCGGCAGCATCAATTCGTAACGCATCGCCCTACTCCATATTGGTGTGGCGGGCGCGCATGGCCTCCGGCGAGGCACCGGTCAGCGCCTTGAGCTTCAGCACCATCACCTCGAAGAGCAGGAACAGCGCGCCCTCGAACAGCGACCCCATCGGCAAGACGGAGGTCTTTGCCGTGCCCTGGTCGCTGGCCATGGTCTGCGCCGGAATGAGCAAGGTGAAATCGGCGCGCTTCGTGGCGCTGCCCTCGGCCTCGGCGGTGAGCAGCAGCACCTTTGCGCCTGCGGCCCGGGCAACCTGCATCAGGGTCAGCACCGTGGTGGTCTCGCCCGGTCCGGAGCTGACCAGGAAGACATCGCCCTTGCCGAGCGGCGGTGTGGTCATGTCGCCGACCACCGATACCGACAGGCCGAGATGGTAGAGCCGCATGGCGAAGCCCTTGATCTGCAGCGCCTCGCGGCCGCAGCCATAGACGGCGATCTTGCCGGCGCCGGCGAGCAGGTCGCAGGCGGCGTCGATGCGCGCCTCGTCCACCTTCGCCAACACGTCGCCGAGCTCGTTCAGCGCGATCGCGAACAGATCCGTGCCGGCGCCAGTCATGCGCTTTCCACCTTTGTGCGCGCCTCGAAACGCAGTGGCGATCCTTGCTTCACGCTTTCCCCGAACAGCTTGTTTTTGTTCATGCTATCACCGCGAAAATGCGCGTCCAACGGTCGTCAACGCTTTTGCTGTGCCACGGGCGTGATAGTGTCATGTCAGACAAATCAGCCCCAGGAAAACTCCACGACATGAAGACACGGCATTTCGACCGCATCGGCAATGGCGGCATCGACTTTACCGAGCTCGGCTTCGGCACGGCGCCGCTCGGCAATCTCTACCGCGCCGTCTCCGACGAGGACGCCCATGCCACGCTGGAAGCGGCCTGGAACACCGGCTGCCGCTACTTCGACACCGCGCCGCTCTATGGTCTCGGCCTGTCGGAAACCCGGCTCAACCCGTTCCTGCGCGGCAAGAAGCGCGACGACTATGTGCTGTCGAGCAAGGTCGGGCGCCTGATGCGCGCCTGCCCGCCGGATCAGCGCACCGGCATCGGCAAGTTCTTCGACACGCCGTCGCGCCAAGAGGTCTACGACTATAGCTATGACGGCGTCATGCGCTCCTTCGAGGCTTCGCTGGAACGCCTCGGCGTCGACCGCATCGACATCCTGTTCGTCCACGACGTCGATATCTTCACCCATGGCAGCAAGGAGGCGTCCGACCGTCGCATCGAGGAGTTCATGTCCTCCGGCTATTACGGGCTGCTTTCGCTGCGCGACCAGGGCGTGATCAAGGCCTTCGGCGGCGGCATCAATGAATGGCAGGTCTGTGAGGCGCTGGCCGAGCGCGGCGATTTCGACCTTTTCCTGCTGGCCGGGCGCTACACGCTGCTGGAGCAGGAGGCTTTGCAATCCTTCCTGCCGCTCTGCCAAAAGCGCGGCATCGGCATCGTGCTCGGCGGCCCCTACAATTCCGGCATCCTGGCGACGGGGCCGAAGCCGGGAGCCTTCTATGATTATTCGGAGGCGCCGAAGGAGGTGCTCGATCGCGTGGCGCGCATCGAGGCGGTCTGCAAGCGCCACAGGGTGCGCCTGATCGAGGCGGCGCTGCAGTTCCCGCTGCAGCATCCGTCCGTCGTGTCGGTAATCCCCGGCGGTCAACGGCCGGCCGAGGTCGAAAGCAACCGCGCGCTGCTCGACGTCAAGCTGCCCGCCGCCCTGTGGGTCGACCTGAAGCAGGAAGGGCTGCTGCGCGCGGACGCGCCGACGGGCTGATCCGCCCTGCTGGCGATGGGCAAAAGAAAAGCCGGGCAAGCCCGGCTTTTCTGATCTTTAAAGAAAAAGGTCTTAGTTGACCGCGTCCTTGAGGCCCTTCCCGGCCGAGAATTTCGGCACGGTGCGCGCCGGAATCTTCACTTCGGCGCCGGTCTGCGGGTTGCGGCCGGTCGAAGCAGCGCGTTTTGACACGGTGAAATTTCCGAAGCCCACAAGCCGGACATCGCCGCCCTTCTTCAGTTCGCCAGTGATCACGGAAAACACCGCATCGACGGCTGACTGGGCGTCACCCTTCGAAATGCTCGCGGCATCGGCGACAGCGGACACCAGTTCGTTCTTGTTCATCAAAATTCCCTTCCATGAGAAAACCGGAACTTTCGACTCATCCGGCAGGAAACGGACTTTAGAAAGAAGCGTTCCTGCAACCAAGTCGAAAAAGCGGAAAAAATCCGAAAAAAGCCCGGAATTCCGGGGTTTTTCACATTAAAAAGCCGGGCGCGAGACCCGGCTTTCGTTTTGTGCGCTGCAACTTTAGCTAAAACTAATGCGCAAGCGACTTTCCGGCATCGTCGCCACTGTCGGCCGCGGCCGGCGCGTTTACCGGCTCGACCCACTCGATCGCCTCCGGCATCCGCACCAGCGCGTGGCGCAGCACCTCGCCGACCCGCGAGACCGGAATGATCTCCATGCCGTTCTTCACGTTGTCCGGGATCTCCGCCAGGTCCTTGGCGTTGTCTTCCGGGATCAGCACCTTCTTGATACCGCCGCGCAGCGCGGCCAGCAGCTTCTCCTTGAGACCGCCGATCGGCAGCACCCTGCCGCGCAGCGTGATCTCGCCGGTCATGGCGACATCGGCCTTGATCGGAATGCCGGTCAGCACCGAGATGATGGCGGTCGCCATTGCCACGCCAGCCGACGGGCCGTCCTTCGGGGTTGCCCCCTCCGGCACGTGGACGTGGATGTCACGCTTGTCGAACAGCGGCGGCTCGATGCCGAAATCGAGAGCACGCGAGCGGACATAGGAGGCCGCCGCCGAGATCGATTCCTTCATCACGTCGCGCAAATTGCCGGTCACCGTCATGCGGCCCTTGCCGGGCATCATGACGCCTTCGACCGTCAGCAGCTCGCCGCCGACTTCCGTCCAGGCAAGACCGGTGACGACACCGACCTGATCGTCCGCCTCGACCTGGCCGAAACGGTAGCGCGGCACACCGAGATAGTCGGCGAGATTGTCGGCGGTGATGGTGACCGACTTCTTCTTCGTCTTCAGGATCTCGGTCACCGCCTTGCGCCCGAGCTTCATCAGCTCACGCTCCAGGCTTCGCACGCCCGCTTCGCGGGTGTAGGTCTGGATGATGCCGCGGATCGCGTCCTCGCCGACGGAGAATTCTTTCGGCTGGAGTGCGTGGTCGCGGATCACCTTCGGCATCAGGTGCCGCTTGGCGATCTCGATCTTCTCGTCCTCGGTATAGCCGGCGATACGGATGATCTCCATGCGGTCCATCAGCGGCGCAGGGATGTTCAGCGTGTTCGCCGTCGTCACGAACATCACGCTCGACAGGTCGTATTCGACCTCGAGGTAGTGGTCCATGAACGTCGAGTTCTGCTCAGGATCGAGCACCTCGAGCAGGGCCGATGACGGGTCGCCGCGGAAGTCCTGGCCCATCTTGTCGATCTCGTCGAGCAGGAAGAGCGGGTTGGACTTCTTGGCCTTCTTCATCGACTGGATGACCTTGCCGGGCATCGAGCCGATATAGGTGCGCCGGTGGCCACGGATCTCGGCCTCGTCGCGCACGCCGCCGAGCGCCATGCGGATGAACTCTCGGCCGGTCGCCTTGGCGATCGACTTGCCGAGCGAGGTCTTGCCGACGCCGGGAGGACCGACGAGGCACAGGATCGGCCCCTTGATCTTCTTCTGGCGGCTCTGCACGGCGAGATACTCGACGATGCGGTCCTTGACCTTGTCGAGACCGAAATGGTCGGTGTCGAGCACGTTCTGCGCGAAGGCCAGATCATGCTTGACCTTGGAGTTCTTGCCCCACGGGATCGACAGGATCCAGTCGAGATAGTTGCGCACGACGGTCGATTCCGCCGACATGGGCGACATCGTCCGCAGCTTCTTCAATTCGGCTTCCGCCTTCTCGCGGGCCTCCTTGGAGAGCTTGGTCTTCTTGATGCGCGCCTCGATCTCGGCGGCCTCGTCGCGGCCGTCCTCGCCCTCGCCGAGCTCCTTCTGGATCGCCTTCATCTGCTCGTTTAGGTAGTACTCGCGCTGGGTCTTCTCCATCTGGCGCTTGACGCGCGAGCGGATGCGCTTCTCCACCTGCAGGACGGAGATTTCGGCTTCCATGAAGCCCATCGCCTTTTCCAGCCGCTCCTTGACGGACAGCGTGGCCAGCATCTCCTGCTTCTCGGGGATCTTGATGGCGAGGTGCGAGGCAACCGTGTCGGCGAGCTTGGAATAGTCGTCGATCTGGCTGGCGGCGCCGACCACTTCGGGCGAGATCTTCTTGTTCAGCTTGACGTAGTTCTCGAAGTCGGTGACGACCGAGCGGGCGAGCGCCTCGATTTCGACCTCCTCCTCTTCCGGCTCGACCAGCGCCGACGCGCGGGCCTCATGGAAGTCGGGGCGATCGGTGAACGAAACGATCTTCGCGCGCGAGGCGCCTTCGACCAGCACCTTCACGGTGCCGTCGGGAAGCTTCAGCAATTGCAGCACATTGGCGAGCGTGCCGATGTCGTAGATCGCAT
>NZ_RZSG01000237.1:0-7885 GCF_003997725.1 Mesorhizobium sp. M4A.F.Ca.ET.050.02.1.1 | reverse complement strand
GTCCAGGCTCCCACGAGCCGTGCGCGGCGACGACCACCGGCGCCCGCAGGATCGTCGCCTCATCGCGGCAGTCCCTTGCTTCAATCCGCACCGCTTGGCAGTCGCCTTCGCGCTCGACGGCGACGGCGCGGCAGGGCTGGAAGACTTGCGCCCCGGCCGATCGGGCCGCATCGAGGAGCAGGATATCCAGAACGTCGCGGCCCAGCGCGCGGCCGAAGCCGGCTCTTGCCGCCGGCCCGAGCCTTGCGCCCGGCATCTCGGCCTCGATGCAGGCGTCGCCGGAAAAGAGCCCGACGCGGCGGATTTCGGGACCGGCTTCGGCGCGCCATGCATCGCCGATCCCGAGCCGGTCGAGAAGCGTGAGATTGCTTGCCGAGATGTATTCGCCGCACACCTTGCGGCGCGGAAACATGTTCTTTTCCACGATCGCCACGCCCCACCCGCACCGGGCAAGCGCCAGCGCAATCGACGTTCCCGCGGGGCCGGCGCCGATAACGATCGCGTCGTGGGTGGACGGCCGCCTCATGGCGCGTCCACGGCCGGCATCGAGCTCGCGCCGACGAAGACATGCGAGAAGGCTCCGGCGCGCCGTTCCTCGAGCGGTCTGCCGCCAGCAGCGCTCCAGAGGCTGGAAAGCTCGCGGCCGCGGAAGCCGGCGCGCACACTCTGAGGGGCGTCATGCCTGGTGACATCATTGGCGCCGATCGCCCATAGAAGCCGCGCCGCGGCCAGCGCCCAATTCGCCCGCAGCGGTTCTGTCGCCAGGATGAGCGGAGCCTTGCGCCGCAAAAGCAAAAACAGGCGCAGCAGTCCGGCGTCGTCGAAATGATGCAAGAACAGGTTGACCGTGATCGCGTCGAAGGGCCTGCCGTCCGTCTTCTGCGCCCAGTCGACGACGTCGGCAGTGACGGTTTCGAGCTTCCATCCCAGCCTGGCGAAATCGGCGGCGAGCGCTGGCGTGACGAGACCGACGCGATCGAGCATCGTCAGTTCCACCCCGGGCCAATCGGTGGCCAAGCGGCGGGCCACCTTGAGCATGAAAGTGCCGTCGCCCGCGCCGATCTCCAGAATGCGCTCGGGCGGCTTCGGCAAGAATTTCCGCAGCAGCATGGCCATGATCGGCGCCTGGAACATCAGCGCGTTGATGCGGGCGAGATCGCGGCGCGAGCGCAGCGCCCGCGCATCGTCGGCGGCGAGCCCATCCAGGATTTCCGGGACGAGGCTGCGCTGCGCGAGCGCGGTCATGAGACGGTCCTGAACAGCATGGTCTCGGCCGTCAGGCCGGGTCCGAAAGACATGCCGCAGCCCAGCAGTCCGCCGGGCCTCTTCAGCATCTCCTCCATCACGAACATGACCGTCGCAGACGACATGTTGCCGTAGCGGCGCAGCACCTCGCGCGACGGCTCGAGCGCGGCCGGTTCGAGAGCGAGCGCCCTTTCGACGGCGTCGAGAATGCTGCGCCCGCCGGGATGCACGGCCCAGAGGTCGATCGCCTCCGGCGGCCGGCCACCAAGGATGGCGTCCTGGCTGCTTCGCAACACTTCCTGGACCGCCCCCGGGACCTTGCCGGAAAGAAACATGTCGAAGCCGTGGTCGCGGATATCCCAGGTCATCAGGTCCCGCTGCTCGTCGGCGACGGCGCAACAGAAGGAGTCGAGCTCGATGCCGGGCGGCTCGGCGGTCACGAGCGTCGCCGCGCAGCCATCGCCCCAAAGGCAGAAAGAGAGCAGCTTTTCCAGCTCGTCGGTCTCCCTGATGTGCAAGGTGCATATTTCGATATTGACCAGCAGGATCCTGGCTCGCGGGTTGGAGCGGACGATGTGGCGGGCAAGCTTGAGGCCGCTGACCGCCGCATAGCAGCCCATGAACCCGATTATCGTGCGCTCGATGCCATCCGGCAGGCCGCAGCGCTGAACCAGATCGAGGTCGATACCGGGCGCGGAGAAACCGGTGCAGGTGGTAACGATGAGGTGGGTGATGCGCGACGCCTCGTCGCCAAGATGCAGCCCGTCGACGCCGCTTTGCGCCAGGACCGGGGCGGCTTCGCTGAACATCGCCATTCTGACGGCCGTTCCGGGAAAAGCGCCACGCCTGAAGGTCCCGGCGAAGTCGGCCGACGGCCCTTCGGGTTCGAGGGCGGGCGCGAAGCAGGAAAAGCGGTGCTCGATGCCGGCGAGGCCGGCCATGCGTTCGAATATTCTCCTGCGATCGGGGGCCAGCATCGAGGCTGCGTAGCGCAGGTAGAACTGGTGGACGTCGTGCTGCGGAACCGCCGTCGCGATCCGGTTGATATAGGCACTGGCGGACACGTTTCTGTCTCCCTGGGCTCGGGCGCGATGCGCCGGAGGGGTTTTTGCTACTGACAGGCGCCAAGCGTTGAGCGTTGCCTATTCGATAAACGTTTCGGAAAACCAGTTTCTTCCTGGCGGTCCAAAAGATTCTGGAAGGATCATACGCAAAATCAAAGTGTTACGGTGTCTTTCGCGCGCGAAGGGCACGCCGGCCACGAGCGCATGGAGCCGGCGGGAATCTTCGGTCCGTCAGGCAAAGCTTCGGGCCGATCACTTGCTGCCTTGCACCGCTCCGGGCACGATCAAGGCTCCCTGATCGCGCTCCGAATACCTGAAGCCGATAAAGAACAAGGCGATGATGATGAGGCAGATCGCCAGCACGGTGGCGAGGATCCTTCCCGGGTGGTTTTCGGCAGGCTGTTTGTCTTCCATGGCGGTTCGCCTCGCTTATAAACCCGACCGGAGCGGCAAGGGTTCCAAGCTCCCAGGCGCAATGGCCGGATTGAGGAAGCCGATCGCCGCGATCACGTGACATCGATGACGACCATCAGCCCGCCGCCGCCTTTCTCCTCGACATTGTTGTTCGTCGTGTGGTGCGGGATGTGGCAGTGGATGAGCCACTTGCCGGGGCGCTGCGCCTTCCAGACGGCGTCATACCGCTGCCCCGGGCCGACATTGATCGTATCGGCAAGGAAGCGCGCCGAGGGTGGGATCGTCTCGCCGTCGCGGGCAACGACCTCGAACGGTCCGCCATGGATGTGCATCGGGTGGATGAAGCCATTGTTCGTGCCAATGAAGCGCACCTTAAGCGTCTCGCCGACCTCCATCTTGATAGTGTCAGTTGAAGGATAAGCCCTGCCGTTGATAGTGAAGAAATTCGGCATGCCGCCGTCCATCGGCATCGACGGATAGGTCAGACCCTCGCGCACCAGCCATTCCTGCAGCTCGATGACATAATCATGATCGGCCACGACCTCGTCGGCAGGATTGGCGGGATCTATGATCAGCGCCCCGTAGAGACCGAGCGCCTGGGTCCGGTCGGGCTTGGCGTGCGGATGGTAGAAATAGGTTCCGTGCTGCGTTGCAGTGAACTCGTAGGAATAGGTCCGTCCAGGTTCGATCGGCGCTTGTGTGATCTCCGCGGGCCCATCCATCTGGTTCGGCAGGATCATGCCGTGCCAGTGAATCGTCGTTTCCTCGGGCAGATCGTTGGTCACGTTGATCCGCACCTTGTCGCCCTGCCGAATGTGAATGCGCGGGCCGGGAATCTGGCCATTATATGCATAGGCATCCACCGCCACGTTCGGCAGGATCTGCCAGCGGATCACCGAAGGGCGGAGTTCGAACACCTTGACGTCGTTCTCCACTCGAAAAGGCAATTCCTGATCGCCTTTTTTCGTCAAATCATAGGTAGCGCTCACGAGGCGCGGGTTGGTGGCTGCCATATCGCGCATGGCGTCAGCCGGCGTATCGCGATCCATGATCATGCCCTGGGGCATGATCACCCCGCCAACGTCGCGGGCCGACAGCGCGAGGTTCAGCCAGTTCGCCGGCGCCGCCATGCCAATTGCGAGCGCGACCAGGGAAACCGCCCCGAGCGCAATCACCTGTGCCGTTGTGGCGTCCGTCTCCATATGGTGGCCGTCCTTGCCTTTGCGGGAGGCCATGTCGTGGCCCCTTCCGTGACGGTCAGTGGCGTCGGCCTGCTGCATCTGCATGTGGGCGTGTTGTCTCTTTGCAGGCTGTTCCCGACTGCCCCTCTCGGCGGGTGGCGGGCGCTGCGTCATCAGCCCGTGCTTCAATTTTCGTGCAACCAGCCACACATTGGCGGGATAGGCGAGGGTAAAACCGGCGATGACACCGATCGACATCACGCCCCAGAATAAGAGTTCCGTCGGCTCCATGGCCCGCATGTCGCGGCCCATCATCAGGAAGCTCATGACCGGCGCCATGCCGGCCATCATGAAATTCATGGAGATGAACTCGGGCAGGAAACTCTTGCGCACATTCTCCCAGTAAGTGCCGCCCATCATCGATTTCATGAACAACGACTGGAAGATGAACAGACCGAAGGCAAAGCCGGCCAGATATTCGACGATGAGGTCGAGCCACATCGGCAGGCCGAGCGTGGCGGTGATGACGGCGGCGAGGATGATGCCGGTGGCATCGCCAGCGACGCAATGGATGGTCGAGCCGACGCCCTGTTTCCAGAGCGGGCTGGTGAAGGCCTCATGCTCGCCGGGGCGCGGCTCCTTGTCGGCCAATACATAGAGCAGCAGTCCCAGCGGACCCATATAGAGCGTCACCAGGATAAAACCCCATTTCATCACCACCGGTTCGGGGTTGTTGCGGTACTGGTCGATGCCGACATAGAGGGTCGAGGCCGCCGCAATCGCGAACCAGGCAATGAGGAAATAGTCGATCGGCTGGATGAGCATGATTGCGGCCTCGTCCCATGAAACGGCTGGTTGTATTCCCTGCACATGAACGCGGCCGCGGCCATTGCGATCCGACTGCAGTCCAGTAGCCAGTTCGATCCCGCTTGACCTTCCAGCAACTGGAACCCTTAGCGTGACGGAATCCGGCGGCGGACTTCCTCACTATCCAGGAGCAAAACATGCATCGACGCAGTTTTCTGGCGGCAGGCCTGGCGACGGTTCTGGCGAGCCCACGGGCGCTGGCGCAGATGAAGATGGACGACATGCCGAACATGGACTCCATGCCGGGCATGGACATGGGCGGCCATACCGGACACGACATGGGCACGATGGCGCAAGGCGCAGTCACCCTGCCCGAAGGCCAGCCGTTGCGTGAGCTGCCGCTGCTGGCCAACGAGGCCGGCCGGCCCGGCCTTTTCAAGGCGCGGCTGACAGCATCGCCTGCCACGGCGCGTTTCGCCGAAGGGCAAGACACGCCGATCCTCGCCTATAACGGCACGAGCCCCGGGCCGCTGATCGAGGCCTTCGAGGGCGACCGTGTCGAGATCACCTTCGCCAACCGCATCGATGGCGAGGCAAGCACCATCCACTGGCACGGCATGCCGGTGCCGGCCGACCAGGATGGCAATCCGATGGATCCGGTGGCGGCGGGCACCGAGCGCGTCTATGCCTTCGATCTGCCGGAAGGCTCGGCCGGCACCTACTGGTACCACCCGCATCCGCACGGCAGGACGGCCGAGCAGGTCTATCGCGGCCTGGCCGGCGCCTTCGTCGTTAAGGCCAAGGCCGATCCTGTTCCGGCCGAATATGGCGACACGGTGCTGGTGTTCACCGACCTCAGGCTCGCCGCCGACGGCTCGATGCCCGCCAATTCGATGAGCGATCTGATGAACGGCCGCGTCGGCGACCATGTGCTGGTCAACGGCCAGAAGAACCCCAGACTTGCCGTGGCGAAGGGTGCGAAACGGCGCCTGCGCCTCTACAACGCCACCAATGCGCGCTTCCTGAAGCTCGCCTTCGACGGCGCTCCGATGACGATCATCGGGACGGATGGCGGGCCGCTGGCGGCGCCAGTGGCGGCCGACGAGATCCTGCTCAGCCCGGGCGAGCGCATCGAGCTGGTAGTCGCCTTTGACAACCCCGGACCCATCACTCTGTACACGCTCGACTACGATCGCGGCTGGATGGGCACCGGCCGCCCGGCCGATGCGGGGCTGACGCTGCTGACCGTTGACGTCTCCGAAGAAACGGGAGAAGCGATGCCGCCGATACCGGCGCGGCTGCGCCCAATCGCGCCGCTTGCCGCCCCCGCGCTCTCCCGGCGCCTCGTCCTCACCGAGACCATGGCGATGAACGTCACCGGCATGGAGATGGGCTTCCTGATCAACGGCAAGGCCTTCGACATGGGACGCGTCGACATCGTCGGCAAGGCCGGCGAGACCGAGCTCTGGGAGATCGTCAATCGGGCCGACATGGATCATCCCTTCCATGTCCACGGCACGCAATTCCAGGTGATCGAGCACGAGCGCGACGGCAAGGTCTCCAAGCCGCCCTTCCTTGCCTGGAAGGACACTGTCAACGTGGCGCGCGGCGAGACGCTGCGGCTGCTGTTGCGCCAGGAGCGGCCCGGCCGGCGCATGTACCACTGCCACATCCTCGAGCATGAGCAGCTCGGCATGATGGGCGTGCTCGACGTCACGGCATGACGGCGGGCATCGCATCCCGGGTGGCGATGCTGGCGCTTACCGGCTCGCTCGTTATGTCCTCGCCGCTGGCCGTGGCCTCGGGCGACGCGGTTGTTGCGGCCCGCCAGGCCTCGATGAAGGCGATGGCGGCGGCGGCGAAGACCGTAGCCGAGATGTTCGACGGCAAGCGCGCGTATGACCCAGCCGGCTTCAAGGCGGCGGCCGAGGCGCTGCGCGCCCGCACCGGTTCTGCCCTGATCGGCGAATTCCCGGCGGGCACGCTCGGCGCGCCTTCCGGCGCCAAGGCGGCGATCGACCAGGCGCGGCCGGAATTCGAGGCGCTCGCCCGCCATATCGGCGGGCTCGCCTCGGCACTCGCCGCCAAGGCCGAAAGGGCGCCGGCTGAGATCACCGAGGGCATGCGCATGGGCGCGATGCTGCCGATGGATGGCGGCAGCCTGCTCGGCAAGCGGCCGAATGCCGTGCAGCCTGATCCGGCCACACTGCCGGCGGAGCATCTCCTGCATCTCATCCTGCAGGACTGTTCGAGCTGCCACTCGAAGTTCCGGCAGAAGGTGGAGTGAGCCTGGCCTTCCGTAGCGGCGTTTGCCAAAAATTAACTTGTTGAGCTGACGCTAATATGATGACCAAGAACCTCAACAACGCCACCCCCGACTCTCCGATCCAGGAGGTCAGGCCTTCGCTGGTCGGCAAGGTGGCGCCGGCGCTGTTTCCGCTGGTCGTCGCGGCGCTCGGCTATCTCATCGGCCGGCAGTTCTTTGGATTCTGAGGCGCCGAGCCGCGGGATCAGATCGCAGGCGAAGAACCGTTGCCCTTCGCCGGCATTCGATCTCTCCTTCCCATGCCTGCCCCCTGCCCTAGCTTCTCCTGGAAGGAGGACTGCATGGCGATCTATGGCCTTAGAGTGGTGAGCTTCATCTTCGCGGCGCTGGCCTTCGTGCCGGCGGGGGCGCATTTCTTTTCGATGTACAGCAAACTGAAGCTCGACGGCACCAGCTATCTCGCCGCGCAGCGCGCCTATGACGGCTGGAGCCTGTTCGGTATCGTCGTGCTGGGCGCCTTGCTGTCGAGCGCGGCACTGGCGGTCGTGCTCTATCGCTCAGGCGGTGCCTTCGGCCTTGTGGCGCTCGCCTTCATCGCCATCGGCGCCACGCAATTCGTGTTCTGGAGCTTCACCTTTCCGGTAAACCGGGCGACCCGCAATTGGTCCATGCTGCCCGACAATTGGGAAATGCTCAGGCGGCAATGGGAATATTCGCATGCGGCCGCGGCCTGCCTCAACGCGCTGGCGCTGCTGTTGCTGTTCCTCTCGGCACTGCGCCTCGACGCGCGGACAGCGTGAGGGCTTCGGCTGGGGAATGATTGTAAAACGTTGCTGGGAACCGGAGGCCGTACACGTTGGTCCTAGGCCCTAGGTCGCTATTGCCCAAGTATTAGCATGAGCGCATGT
>NZ_RZSG01000236.1:0-7892 GCF_003997725.1 Mesorhizobium sp. M4A.F.Ca.ET.050.02.1.1 | reverse complement strand
CCCAGGACCCGCATGCCATTCGCGACACGCGCGAAAAGGTGCTGGAAGTGGCGATCGGCCGCGAGGTGCGGGCATTCCGCAAGAAGCTCGGCATTACCGTCGCCGATCTCGCGACCGCCACCGACATTTCGCTCGGCATGCTGTCGAAGATCGAGAACGGCATCACTTCGCCGTCGCTGACGACGCTACAGGCGCTGTCGCGCGCGCTCGGCGTTCCGGTCACCGCCTTCTTCCGCCGCTTCGAGGAGGAGCATAGCGCCGTCTTCGTCAAGGCCGGCGAAGGCCTCGATGTCGAGCGCCGCGGCACGCGCGCCGGCCACCAGTACAATCTGCTCGGCCATATCGGCTCCAACACCAGCGGCGTCGTCGTCGAGCCTTATCTGATCACGCTGACTGAGGATTCGGACGTCTTCCCGACCTTCCAGCATGCCGGCATGGAGTTCCTCTACATGCTGGAGGGCGAGGTGGTGTACCGGCACGGCAGCAATCTCTATCCTATGAAACCTGGCGACAGCCTGTTCTTCGACGCCGACGCACCGCACGGACCGGAACAGCTGACGCGGCTGCCGATGCGGTACCTTTCCATCATCTGCTATCCGCAAAGCAGCGCTGGGTGATTGGCTGATCTCCCCCTTCGTGGGGGAGATTGGCAGGACAGAGGTGGGCGCTGTCCCGCCGACAGTTTCAATCCGGCCCAAACCCCGGGCTGGTCGGGCTCCCGTCATCCAGCTTCGACAGCCACTCGACCAGCGTCGGACGGTAGCGGGTGAGGCCCTTGTAGGTGGCGAGTTCCTCGGGCAGGTCGCGGATGACGCGGTGAAGGCGACACGCCCATTTCGGCTGCGTCACCAGCTCGTCCATCTTGATCAGATAGCAGCGGATCGGGAAGACGATGCCGTTCGAGCGCGGCAGCCGCCAGAAGCTCTGCAGCTCGACGCGCAGATGCACCTTGTCGCCGACATTCTCCGGCGTGACCGTCGCCCGGTCCGGACCCCATTTGTGGTAGTTCTCCGGGCTGGTGTCGAGGCGCGGATTGATGGTCATCGTCCAGTTCAGGCGGCGCGCCGGTTTGCCCTGTTGGATGTTGGTGAGGAACTTCAGCGCACGGATGAAAATCCCCTTCTCGTGCGCCAGCGGCACCGGCGCGTGCCACTCGAAGAAGTTCATGCCGATGTCGAAATCGAGCGACCAATCGGCCTGGGTGGTGACCATGCCGGCATCCATCCACAGATTGCCGTCGCGCTGGTCGAGGATGCAGAAATCGCCCTGGCTCTGGCGGGTGATGTATTCCATCGGGCCGTAGGGCAGCGTCGAGGTGTCGCCGAAGGTGAAGGTGTCGTCGATGCCGAGCGGCCGGTTGATCCAGCGCCAGCGGTCGCCGTCGCGCGTCAGCGTGAAATGATCGGGATAGCCGAGCGCCTGCTGCTCCATCAAAAGCTCGAGCAGGTCCCAGCCGGCCAGCGTCATATGCGGCAGCGACTGGCAGCGCAGCGGATCCTCGGCCAGCACCAGCGCGCGATCCTGCATCTCGGCGACATAGTGCTCGTCGACGTCGATCAGGTTTGCCAGCACGCTGCCTTTCGGGCCGACGACATGCGGCTCGATGTTGACGGCATACATGTAGCTGTCTTCGTTGAACGGGAACGGAAAGCGCCTGATGTGCTCAGGGCTGTTGCGGAAGGTGTAGTCGTCCCGAAAAGTTTCCTTGCGAAAGGTGATGCCCAAGCTCGCCTCCTATCTTTCCAGGACCAGCGACTTGCCCTCGAAGCGCGAGACGCAAGGCATGATCTTGCAGCCGGAGCGATGGTCTTCCTCGCTCAGCCAGTGGTCGTTGTGGATGAACTTGCCGTCTGCCGAGATGACATTGGTCTCGCACTGGCCGCAGACGCCGCCGCGGCAGAGATAGGGCGGATCGACGCCGGCGGCCTCGATCGCCTCGAGCAGACTCTGTTGCGAGCCGACACGGATCGTCTTGCCGCTGACGGCCAGCGCCACATCGAAGGGCGCGCCGGGCTGGGGCGCCGCGAAATGCTCGAAATGCACGGTTTCCGACGGCCAGCCGAGAGCGGCGGCGCGGTCGCGCACCCAGTTGATCATGCCGGCCGGGCCGCAGACGTAGAGATGCGTGCCGAGCGGCTGCGTCGAAAGCAGACGGTCGAGATCGATGCGCTCGTCGCGATCGTCGTGGTAAAGCTTCACCCGGCGGTCGTAGCGCTGCTGCAGGATATCGGCATATGTGCCGAGCGAAGCGGTGCGGCAGGTGTAATGCAGCTCGAAATTGCCACCCGACCCCGCCAGTTGCGCGGTTTGCGCCATGAACGGCGTGATGCCGATGCCGCCGGCCAGCATCAGGTGCTTCCTGGCTCTCAGGTCGAGCGAGAACAGATTGACCGGATAGCTGATCACCATCTCCAGGCCGGGCTTGAC
The DNA here is from genome assembly GCF_003997725.1 of Mesorhizobium sp. M4A.F.Ca.ET.050.02.1.1. Lineage (NCBI taxonomy): Bacteria > Pseudomonadati > Pseudomonadota > Alphaproteobacteria > Hyphomicrobiales > Phyllobacteriaceae > Mesorhizobium > Mesorhizobium sp. M4A.F.Ca.ET.050.02.1.1. Next base: position 5,465 of record NZ_RZSG01000236.1, on the reverse strand, counting down.
CGACCTGTGCATGAACAGCGAGCCGCCGCGGCCGACATCGTCGCGGCGAACCGAGATCGTGTATTCGCTTGTATTGAGCGGCGAACCCATCAGCGAATAGGGGTTGAGCCGGGTGCGGTCGCCGTCGCGCATCTCGACCACGACATGGGCGCCGCCGGAAAAAGTCGGCAAAAGTTCGCCGTCGCGGCGGCGGAAATGGAAGCGGGTGACCAGATCGTTGACGGGGACGAGATGGCTGACGACGACGTCGAGCTTGGTGGTGCCGGTGCTCATCGGAAGACCTCCTCCATCGAAGGAATCTCTGAGCGATCCTCGGCATTGATGCAGACGCCCTGGAAGGCGGCCAGGCGCCGCGAATAGTGGTCGCGCACCAGAAGCAGCAGGCCGCAATGCGCGCAGGTCGCCGGCTGCGTCGTCACGTTCTCGGTGATGCCCTTGCAGTGCACGCACTGCATGCGGCGCGCCAGCGAGCCGCGATGCTCGGTCTGCATGGAGGTGTGGTCGATGCCGGCCTCGAGCGCCACCTGCATGGCCTGGCCGATCAGCCCTTCGGTGCCGCTAAGATAGAGACGCAGGCCCATATGGGCGTTGGTCAGGGTCTGCCTCAATCGCGGCAGCAGGCTGGGGAAGGACGGCGCAATATGGAGCTGCGCCGGCTTCAGCGCTTCGAGAGCGCCAATGTGCTTGCCGTCGGGACCCGGAATGAAGACGATCTCGGCATCGTCGAAGAACTCGGCCGGCGCCTTGCCGGCCATGTCGACGATCGCGAGCGCGCCTTCGGCATCCGCCACGAATAGATGGTGCTTGCCGGGCTGCGGAGACAGGGTTCCGTAGATGGGCCGGCTGATGATCGTCTTTGTTGCCATTCTTCCTTCGTGCCTCGAAACCCCTCGCTGTCGATGATGCCTCAGCCCTTGGCGGTGCGCTTGGTTTTCTTGGGATCGTCGAACGGCAATGGCTGCGCCGTCGCGTTGATCGCGCCGCTCCTGTTGCGGATCTCGAGCCTGGCGTCCTTGACGGCGCAGTCGACGTCGAGGCGGGCGATGCCCATCGACTTCTCGACCAGCGGCGAATACATGGCGCAGGTCACCACGCCAACCTTCTTGCCGTCGCGATAGACCGGCGCGCCTTCGTCGGCCGGCTCCTTGCCGTCGAGCAGGACGCCGTAAATCTTGAAGCGCTCCTTGCCCTTCAGGCGGTAGTGCTCCTCGGCGCCGCGGAAGCCGGTCTTGCCGGGGCTGACGGTGAAGTCGAGGCCGAGCTCCCACAGCGTGTCGCCGGGGCCTTCATTGTCGAAGGGATATTTCTGCGAATTGTCGTAGGGGTAGAAGAGCAGGTAGCTTTCGACGCGCAGCATATCCAGCGTGGTGAAGCGGCACGGGATGATGCCCGCGCTCTTGCCCTCGTCGAGGATCCTGTCCCAGATCGTGCCGGCGTCCTGGCCGCGGCAGAATATCTCGTAGCCGCGCTCGCCGGTGTAGCCGGTGCGCGAGATCATCACCGGAAGGCCGAACAACTGCGTCTGCATATGGTGGAAGTAGTTGAGGTCGCGGATGCCCGGCACGTGCTTGGCCAGGTAGTCGACGGCGGTCGGTCCTTGCAGCGACAGGTCGTGCAGATTGTCGTCGAAGCGAAGCGAGACGTCGCGGCCCACAGCTGCCCGCTGCAACTCTTCATGGCCGGTGCCCGACCCGTGCACGACCATCCAGCTGTTGGGGCTGATGCGGTAGATGATGCAGTCATCGGTGAACTTGCCGGCCTCGTTCAGCATGCAGGCATAGGCCGACTTGCCGGGATAGATCTTCTCGACGTCGCGGGTGGTGGCGAGGTCGATCAGATGTGCGGCATGCGGCCCGGTGATGTGTACCTTCTTCAGGCCCGACACGTCCATCAGGCCGGCCTTGGTGCGGATGGCGACATATTCCTCGTCGGCATCCTTGTCGTAGGTCCAGGCGGTGCCCATGCCGCTCCAGTCCTCGAGCTTCGAGCCGAGCGCACGATGGCGGTCCGCCAAGGTCGAAAATCTCCAGGATGCCGTCATCCGATCGTCCTCCGTCCGAAAGTCATTGCTGTTCCCTGCTCCTTGGCGCGACGGCCGGAGCTTTGGCCGAATATTGACCGCAAACGACGAAGCGCTGCAATCCCCTGCAAGCAAATAATTTCATTGTCAGGCAAAATTCTTGACCTGGAACGAACGGTTCACAAACCGTAAATCCGGCTTGACAATTCCGGAATTCGGTCGGAACTTATGAAAAAAATTTCACTCTGTTGAAAGAGCGGGACGCCCGGCCGATTCGCTTCGGACGTCGAGAGAAGGGGAAAACCGATGTCCGACCTGCAGCAGCGCATCGATGCGCTGTACCGTTCCGACGTGCGCGGATCCGCGCTCCTGATCATCTGCCTGTGGGCGACGATCCTCTTCGTCCTCATCATGACATGGCCGTACATTCCGGACGCCGGCATCAAGCTGGTCGTCGCGGTCGCCGCCGCCGCCGTGCTGATCTTCAACACGGCCGCCATCCTGGCGATGGTCAACCACTACAAGGAAGACAAGGACTTCATCTACGGGCTCGACATCAAGAACGCCGATGCGTTCCGCAACCGCAAGGGGTAGACAGCATGTCCCGCTACACGCCGCCGGAACAGAGCAAGGCCGGCCAGATTTTCGACATCGCTGTCGTCGTGGTGGCCATTTTCGTGGCGCTGTGGCTGCCGCTGAAGCTCGGCCTCGCCGGAGCGGCGAAGTCCATCGATCCGCTCGACGCCAAGACCTGGGACGCGCTTGGCCAGAACGCCACCATGGCCTCGATCTGGGAGAAGCTCGGCTATACGCCCGAGACCGCGCACGACATCATCCAGAATCGGTTCCAGTACATTATCGACTGGCCGACGCTGATCATCATGGCGATCGTGCTGATCGCCTATTTCGTCTTCCTGTTCCGCGCATCGGACCGGGAATATCGCGACGTCATCAACGAAAAATTCGACGACAAGTAATCCGGGGGCACGCTCATGTGGATACCGCTGTCTTACGCCTGCTGGGGCATCTCGATCGTGCTCGCGCTGTGGATGCTCTACGACTGGTTCAAGGTCGACTCGGCCTATTCCGAAGAGGTCTTGACCTCGTCGCGCGAAGGCGAGCTTGAAGCCGTCTCCGAGAAGCACCGGATCTGAGTGGGGATTGATCGATGACGGTCGCGCTTGACAACACCACCACCATCCACGGCGACAGGGTCTCGCTGCTCCGGGTGCTCGGCCCCGCTCATGTCTGGGCGCTTGGCGTCGGCATCGTGCTGGTCGGCGAATTCACCGGCTGGAACTTCTCGGCCGACAAGGGCGGCGCGCTGGCGGCGCTGATCGTCTGCTGGATCGTCGGCCTGCTCTATACCTCGGTCGCCATGATCGATTCCGAGGTGACCTCGACCGTCGCCGCTGCCGGCGGCCAGTACGCGCAGGCCAAGCACATCGTCGGGCCGTTGATGGCCTTTAACGTCGCACTCTTCCTGGTCTTCGCCTACACGATGCTCGAAGTGTCGGACGCAATCCTGCTCGGCGACACGATAGTCGCTAAGGCCGGCGTCGAGGGGCTTACCCACAATTCCTTCATCGCCGCCACCATCGTGGTGCTGGCATGGCTCAACTATCGCGGCGTGCTGATGACGCTCAACGTCAACTTCATCATCACCGCGATCGCCTACATTTCGATCGTCATCCTGTTCTTCTCGGTGAGCCCGTGGACGCAAGGGGCGGTGCTGAAGCTCAACGAGCTGGTGACGCCCGGCAATGCGCTGCCCTATGGCTGGATCGGCGTCATCGCCGCCTTCCAGTTCGGCATCTGGTACTATCTCGGCATCGAGGGCACGACGCAGGCCGCCGAGGAAGTGCGCTCGCCGGCGCGCTCGCTGCCCTACGGCACCATGGCCGGCATGATCACCCTTCTGATCGCCGCCGCCATGACCTGGTATGTCTGCGCCTCGATGATGCCGTGGGAATATCTCGGCATCACCTATTATCCGTTGTGGGACGCCGGCAAGCTGACCGGCAGCCCGCTGCTCGAGAACCTGCTGTTCATCGCGACGCTGCTGGCAGCACTTGCCTCCGCCAATGGTTGCATTAACGATGCGGCGCGCGCCTGGTTCTCGCTCGGCCGCGACCGCTATCTGCCGAGCTGGTTCTCGGCGGTGCATCCGAGATACCGCACGCCCTACCGCTCGATCCTGTTCCTGCTGCCGATCGCGCTCGCCTTCGCCTTCATCGCCGATCTCAACCAGGCCATCACCTTCTCGATCCTGTCGGGCGTGCTGCAGTACACTTTCATGAGCATCAACATCATGATGTTCCGCAAGAAGTGGCCGCTGGGCTCGATCCGTCGCGGCTACACGCATCCCTTCCATCCGCTGCCGGCGATCGTGCTGTTCTGCCTGTGCGTGGTCACCTTCTTCGCCATCTTCCTCGGCTTCGGCTCGCAGCTGATCGCGATGACCATCTTCTATTTCCTGATCTCGCTGTGGTTCCACTTCTACCGCTACAAATTCGTGCGCCGCGGCGACCAGTTCACCATGCCGTGGCCGAAGCCGCAGGGCTATTGAGTGGAAAGAAAGCCCGCCGGCTGACAGCGGGCTCTGGCGTGTCGAGATGTCTGAGTTGACGTCAACTTTACTTGTCGGGGCGATTGCGCTTGCCGTCGTCGTCCACCTCGCCTGGCTCGCGCGCAAAAGCCGCAAACGGGCCAGGGCGGGGCTTGCCGCCGACACCGCCAGCATTCGCTCCGTCATCGCCGACGCCATCGATGTCTCGGACGGCACCGCCGGTGTCCTCACCTGGGCTGGCGCCTGGAATGGCCAACGTGCGCAGGTCCGCACTATCATCGACACGCTGGCGACGCGAAAACTGCCGACGCGATGGCTGAGCGTTACGGTCACCGAGCCTGTCGATGTGCCGGGAACCTTCGACATGATGATGCGGCCGGGTTCGGCGACCACCTTCTCCAATTTCGATCACCTCGGCCATACGCTGCCGAAGGCCGCCAGCTTTCCCGCCGAAGCGGTGCTGCGCACGGACCGCAAGGGGGTCGCCTTCCCGCAGGACGTGATCGCCGGCCATCTCGACATCTTCGCCGAGGGCCGGGCCAAGGAACTGCTGGTCACACCGAAGGGCGTGCGCATCGTCTGGCTGCTGGCCGAGGCGGAGCGGGCGCGCTACGGCGTGTTCCGGCAGGCCGCATTCGGCGACGCCAGGCTCGATCCGGCGCTGGTCGAAAGGCTGCTGCAGTCGGCCTCGGCGCTTCGCGATGCGATCAACGTGCGCAAACGGCAGGCCGCATGACCGATAGAACCGCCTCCCCTGCTCCGACGAATCCGTTTCTCGTGCTCGGCGCGGCGATCGCGCTGCCGGGGAGCGGACATGTCCTGCTCGGCGTGGCGACCCGCGGGCTGCAATTCCTGTTCTTCATGGTGATCCTAGGC
>NZ_RZSG01000235.1:0-7927 GCF_003997725.1 Mesorhizobium sp. M4A.F.Ca.ET.050.02.1.1 | reverse complement strand
GTCCTGATCGCCTCGATATTGGCCCGATAGGCTTCGACGCTGCCGCCCTTGAAGATGGCGGCGCCCGCCACCAGCACGTCGGCGCCCGCCGCCGTGACCAGCGGCGCCGTCTCCGGCGACACGCCGCCGTCGATCTCGATCTGGATCGGACGGTTGCCGATCAGCGCCTTCACCCGCTTCACCTTGTCGACCATGGCCGGAATGAACGCCTGACCGCCGAAGCCCGGGTTGACGGTCATGATCAGGATCAGGTCGAGCAGGTCGAGTACATATTCGACAGCGCTTTCGGGTGTCGCCGGGTTAAGCGACACGCCGGCCTTCTTGCCGAGGTTCCTGATCGTCTGCAGCGAGCGGTCGAGATGCGGTCCGGCCTCGGCATGCACGGTCATGCCGTCGCAGCCGGCCTCGGCGAAGGCGGCCAGATATGGATCGGCCGGCGCGATCATCAGGTGGCAATCGAAGAAGGCCTTGCTGCGGTTGCGGATCGCCTTTACCACCGGCGGGCCGAAGGTGATGTTGGGGACGAAATGGCCGTCCATGACGTCGAGATGGATCCAGTCGGCGCCGGCTGCCGCGACGGCCTCGACCTCGTCGCCGAGCTTCGAGAAATCCGACGCCAGCACCGATGGCGCGATCAGGGTTTTCTTGGCCATGTCCGCTTCCCGTTCTTCAAGTCCGCTCCGCCCTAGCGCATCGGCCGGAAAATCGGAACCGTTTTTCGAAAGGGACAATGCCTGATTATGTGTTGGAGCGCAGCCAGCGCCCAAAAAGGAGCTACGTCGCTCCCGATCGGGATGACGTTTCGTCATCCCGCAAAGGAGAGAGGCGTCGCCGCCTCTCTCCTGGTTTGCAGCAGGATTCAGTTCACCTGAAGTCGTGACCTGGCCTGTCCCGGCAGGAACGACGGGCCTCTGCCTTGCTTCAACTTCTGCAGCCCAAGCGTCTTCGAAGCCGGCCTGGGCACGCAATGTCCGCGCACCGTCATTTCGGTCGGCCGGCAGCCCGTGGTGATGATTGCGTCCCTCACACATGCCTTGCCGACCAGATGGTAGCCGCGTTTGCAGTCGATGATGATGGAAGGCTTGCGCACGCATTCGCCATTGATGCGCTGTTCGTCACGCCGGCATTTCCCGGCGATCACGGCATTCTTCACGCATTTCAGGCCGACCTGATGATAGCCGGGCAGGCAGTGGATGCTGACGCCGATGCACCTGCCGTCGACCAGCTTCTCGGTGCTCTTGCATGCGGCCACCAGCGGCCTGTCGACACATTTGCCGCGCAGCAAGCTTTGGCTGGGCAGGCATTTGCGGCCGGGATCCACAACGACCGGCGGCAGCCTGGGCTTGCCGAAGTCGGGGCGCGTGCTTGAGACAAGATCGTCGACCTTGGGCTCGACAGTGCGTTTTATGCAGGTGAAATCCTCCGCATCCGCGTCGATGGTGGCAATGGATCCATTCGGCTTGATCTCCTGCAAGGTGCACTGGATCGAGCGGGTCCTGCTTATGCTGAGATCGTGCGCGGCGCTGGCCTTGAACACACCGCCTTCGTTGAAGGCGACCGCGGTCCCGGTGAAGAAGGCGCCGTTCGAGCAACCGATCCGGTAGTGCAACGCGCCGGGAGCATCGCGGCTCGCTTCGAACGCGACCTGACCTTTGCGCGGGCAAAGTTTCCTCGATCCGGCGCTGTCGGAAACGGTCACTTCGCCTTGCCAGTCGGCCTTTGCCGGCGGGTTGTCGGGATCGGCCTGAGGTCCATCGGTGAAGCCGCCGCCGCCCGCGCCAGTGCAATGGACGGTGATGTCTTTCCAGCCGTCGAAGGGCTCGAACGGGCCGTTGCCGACTATTTCGGTCTTGTACTGGAAGTACGCGGTCGCTCCGACATTCTCCCATTTCTCATAAGTGGCGAAATAGCCGTTCTTGCCCGCGTCGAAGGACGCCCAGACCTGCTTGAATTCCGATGTGATCGGCCCATTGTCCTTCTGCCGCCAGATGCGCATCGATACCGGCCCGGCCTTGTTGGCCTGCGCGCGGCTGGTCACCTTGAGCGCCGGGCACACTGTGCCGGGTGTCGAGCCGGGCTGGTTCGAGCGGTAGGTGGTCAGGAACAGTTTGACGTTCTTTGTCTCGAATTCGCCGAAATCGACGGCGATGTCCTGAGCCGCCGGTTTGACGACGGGATCGCAAACGACCTGGACGTCGAACGAACCGTGTTCGGCATAATGCGATTCGTAGATCGGATAGGGCCAGCTGCCGCCGGTCGTCTCGGTGGCAGCATTGTGCATGTCGAGCGCCTTGTCGGTCAGCGCCGAAAAGGTTGCGTGGAAGGTGTGCGTGAACGAATAGGACTTCGTCGGCCCATCGGGCTGGAGGTGCTGGTTGCACTTGGCGATAATCTGATCGCCATAGGGCACCGACGCGATGTCCGCATTCGAAGACAGCGCCATGATCGAGGGATCGAAGGAGAAGTTCGCCTGGTGATCATAGTCGCGGCTGACCGGCGATGCGCTCCAGATCGGCGGAAACGCCCCGCACTGGCTGGGGCCGCATACGCCGAGCGATACACCGACCTGCTGCACGTAGCCTGGCCAGCGTGTGTCGATCTTCATGTGGCCCCAGAACTGGACCGTGCCGCTTTTCAGCCTGTCCCATTTCTGTTTGTCGCTCGAAACGACATGGAGCGTGGTGTTGACGCTCTGCGTGTCGAACGACATCGACTTGATGTTGGCCTGCGCGGCGGAAGCGGAGGTGCTGACTAGTCCGGCTGCGAACAGGGCAACAGTCGCAACCGTATTGCGAAAGGCATAGCTGACTGAAGACATCTCTCTCTCCTGATGTGTTCCTTCAGCGATTGGTCGCCGCTCGCGGCATCAAGGTTCACGCGGGCGATCCCGCCAACGAAAAACCCGCCGGATTGCTCCGGCGGGGTTCTGGTTTTCCTATCGCTAGATCACGGCTTGGAGTTCTGGATGTTCGCACCCGCCGGATCCTGCTGCACCTGCGGCGTACGTCTCGGCACCAGCTGCTGCAGGATGTTCGGATTGAGCAGCAGGTTCGGGTTGACCTCCACGCCCGGCTTGCGGATCGGGACGCAGTTTGGATATTTTCCGGTCGTCCCGGTCGGGCAGCGCCGCAGGATGATGATCGGCTGGCACTGGCCGTTGATCAGCTGCGAACCCGGAGCGCATTCCTGCCGGACCCTACGGCAGGCACCGTCACGGACCTCGGTGCCACGCGGGCAGACACATTCGCCACGCTTGTTGTGGACCTGGCCGCGAATGGTGCACTGCTCCAGTTCAGGCTTCTTCTGCCGGCAGGCGCCGTCGCGGATTTCCGTACCCCTCGGGCAGACACAGTTGCCGTTGGCGTCGTGGATCTGGCCGCGGATCGTGCACTGCTCGGGCTGTGGCCGGATCGGCCGGCAGGCGCCGTTGCGCAGCTCGGTCCCGTTCGGGCAGACGCAATCGCCATCGGCGTTGCGGACCTGGCCGGGGATCCGGCACTGCTCCGGTTTCGGCCGGATCGGCCGGCAGGCGCCATTGCGCACCTCGGTCCCCTTCGGGCAGACGCAATCGCCGTCCGCGTCGTGGACCTGGCCGCGAATGGTGCACTGCTCGGGCTTCTGCTTGTCCCGCACGCAGGCATTCGCATTCCTGTCGAGATGCGTGCCCTTGGGGCAGTAGCAGCTGTCGCCATCCGCCGACGGCACCGAGCCGGGTATGGTGCACCCTTGCGTGATCCTCACGCAGGCGCCGTTCTCAAGCTCGGTTCCGCGCGGACAGACACAGCGCCCGTCCTCGGTGCGGATCTGGCCCTTGAGCAGGACGCAAGGCTTTGGCTTTGGCTTCGGCTCGATGATGACGCCGTCGCCCGTGCACTGGCCGTTGCGGTAGGTGGTGCCTTCCGGGCAGACGCAGCGGCCGGCATCGTTCATGACGAAGCCCGCCGAGCACTGCTTCTTCACCTCGTTCCTGATGGTGAAGGGATGGCACGCATAAGCCTTGCCGCGATTGCCCTGGATGTTGGCCTGATCGCCGGAAAGCACGTCGCCGCCGCCCTGCACCCGCGTATCCGGAGACAGGACGCCAACGCAGTTCTGACCGTGGACCTGACCCTGCAGATTGGCCAGACGGCCGTCATCGGGGATGACCACGGTGACATTGTGCACGTGGCTTTCCTCGGCGCCGAGCGTCAGGTTGGCAATGCAGGACAAAGGCAGCGTCGTCGGTTCCGGCGAGCAGCCGAAGGGCGGCTCGATCGACGTGATCTCGACGCCTTCCAGCCTGCCCAATCCTTCCACGCCGATCGCATCGCCGATCCGGACCGGACCGGAGAAGGCGCTCGGCCCATCGTTCGTGATGGTGATCTCGAACGAGCAGGGCTGGCCGGGCCGGCATTCGCTGTCGCCGGTCTTCTCGACGCGGATGGTCGGAGCCCCGCCGCCCTTGGCGCAAGCCTGGCCGATCGGATAGACGATGTCGTCTCCCGGCGCCGGCCCGTAGGAGCCGCGCGCGCAGTTCTCGAACTCGCCATTGGCCGAGACGGTCACGTCGAAGTGCCTGGAGGTTCCGGGCGTCATCACGGCGCCGGGAATCTGGCAAGACAGCGTGTTGGCCGGAACCGGTCCGCAGGCCCATTCAGCGCCGTCGGGAGTGACGGTCTGGATCTGGACCGGCGCGCCACCGGCCACCAGCGTGGCGGCATCGTTGACCCGCACCGGACCGGTGGGGGCCGCCGTGCCGGCATTGCTGACGGTGATGCGGCAGGAAACCACCGCGGCACCGGCCAGCGAGCCGTTGCACACCTTGGTGATGCGCAGGCCGGGCTTGCCGCCATTGGGATGGCGGAAGCGTTCCTTGGCGCAGGCCTTGTTGTTGGTGAGGTCGACCTCACCGGGTATGGCCTTCACCGCCGCGCAGTTCTCAACGCTGTCCGACTGGTAGTTTGCCGGCATCACCGCCTTGACGACGATCGACGTCGAGGCGCCAGGCATCAGCACGATGCCGGGATTGTCGCAACGGAACTGGCCGGGGCCGTTCGGTCCACAGCTCCAGGGCGGAGACGGGCCGAAGGTCGAGGAGGCAGGCGCGCCGCCGGGATAGCTGTCGATGACCGTCAGCGGTCCGTTATAGGGGACGCTGCCGTTGTTGATGAGGTCGATGACGAAGTAGCAGATGCCGTCAGCCGTGCAGACCGGGATGCGGGCACGCTTCTTCAGGATCAGGTCGACCTTCTTCTCGACCGGCGGCCGGCACTCAGGGTCGCGATCGCCACGCCGGCAGATCGGGATCGAGGCGCAGCCGCGATCGTTCTGCTGGCTGCCGAACAGCGGCTTGCCGCTGGCCTGGTAGTCGTAGATGGCGCAGTTGCGCAGCACGCGTCCCTGCCAGCCCGGCGCCGGCTTGAAGCCGAGCTTGAGGTCGACAAAGGCGCCCGGGTTGAGCGTGGTCACCGGATGGGTGCAGGTCATCGGCGTGACGCCGGGCACGCAGACCCAGGGCGGGTTCGGGCCGGAATCCAGCACCGAGCCGGCTGGCAACGTCACCTCGTCGAGCACGATCTTGCCGTGATAGGGCGCGCCGCCGACATTGCTGACCCTGATGGTGAAGTCGCAGCCGCCGGCCATCGTGCAACGCGTGACATCGGCGCGCTTCTCGACTTTGAGGTCCGGCTCCTTGTCGGGCGGGCATCTGAGGTCGCGCGGGATGACGATGTCGATAGTCTGCGTGCAGCACAGGCCCCAGCCCTCCTCCGGACCGGCATAGGTCTCGATGCCGGTGACAATAAGGTGGATGACATCACCGGGCGATGCGCCGACGATCTTCCAGTTGAGCACGCCGCCGCCCGCCGGCACCAGTTGCGTGTCGGGGATGATGGTGATGCCGGGCGTGGTCGTCGAGACCTGCACCCACTTGCCACCCATCTCCGGGCCGACAGGCATGTGGTAGATGAAGGCGCCGCCGCCGGGCACGCAATCGACCGTGCCGCGCTCCACCTTGAAGCATTCCTTGCCGGGAGGTGGTGGTGGCGGATTACATTTGGTCAAGTCGATGCGGATCGAGGTCTTCTCGCCGGTGAGGAAATCGCCGTCATCCGGCTTACCCGGATCCTGCGACGGGATGATGGTCCCCGGGCCGCCTCCCATCGACACCTTGATCGTGCCCTGGTTGTCGACCATGGCCGGCGCGGGGAACGCCGCATGGTCGATCTTGGCCACGATCTGGAAGGTGATCGCGCGTTCGTTCGCAGCGCCCATGCCGTCGAGATCGCTGGCGGAAATCCGGAAATCGGAAACCGTCGCGGTGTCGTTCGGGTCCGCCGAGGTGCTGATCACCGCACCGGGCAGTGCACCGCCCGCCGCATCGGTGCCATCGCCGGACACATGCGCGCTGACGATCTGCAGGCCATGCGGAAGCTGGTCCTTGAAGTCGAGCCTGGTGTTCTTTAGCGCATTGGCAAGCACGGGATTGGCAAAGGCTTGCGCATTGCCGCGCAGGCCGAACGTCAAGGTGTAGAAGACGTAGTCGCAGCTTCTCTGGCCGCCCTTCTTGGTGAAGAACGGCACGATGCGCCCCGGCTCGGGATTGACGACACGGGGATTGTCGAGCTCAAGCCTGGGTTCCGGGCCTGCGGCCTCGACGATCTTGGCCGGGATGGGGTCCTCGGCGAAGGCCGGCAATGCCGGCAGCATGGCGACCGCGATACCGGCCGCCATCAGCCGGCGCGCGCCGCGCCTGGCATATGACAGGGGTTTCATGATCGTCTCCATGACGGTGGGTTTGCTGCTGCTGGGAGCAAGCGGGGAAAGCGCGGAAATGGTCATCTTTCCCTCCCTCACGGTTCGCAGCTGACGGCAGGGGTTCTGAGCGGCAGGGTCATTTTGCAGCAAGGGTAGTAGCCGCCCTTGTCGCGGTCTGACTGCCTGTAGAAGCAGAGCCCGACATCGACCGTGTCGCCCGGATAATGGCCGGTGATGCCGATCGTGTATGGCGTGCCCGGCGCATGCGACATGGGTGAGGTCACCCCGACGCCTGGCGTCTTGGACAGAGCCTTGATCGAATCGCCGCCGAAGCCGGCATGGTCATGGAGATAGAGATCGGCCTCGAGGCCCGAGGGCGTGCAGAAGTACTGGACATCCTCGACATCGAGACAGGGAGGCAGATTGCCGGGCGGTGGGAAGTCCGGCGGATAGAATGGCGGCAGGTAACCGCCAGGAATTTCCTCATAGTAGCCGGCACGGCCCTCGCAGGGACGCCAGACCCTGACGTCGCCGACATGGCCTTCCACTTCCGGGTCCTCGAAATAGCTGTCGAAGTCGACGAACCAGGAGCCGAAGGGCGGCAGGTTGGCCGGCTTGACCAGCGGGGTCGGCGTGAACTGGACGCCATGCACGGCAAAAGGCCCGCCAGCGGCGAGCTGCTCGGCAAGCGCCGGATTGTCACGCAACTTGTCGCCGGTGTTGACCAGCGTGTCGGTGCAGACACTGGTGTCGAGATTGCCCTCGGCGTCATAGCCATATTGCAGATCGACGCCACCGGCCGACTGGCGGTTGCCTTGCGGGAAGCCGATCGCATATTCCTGCGGCACTTCCACCCAGACCGATTCCGTCGCCGGATCGTCGGGATTCTCGCGCCAGTAGCGGATGACCTCGCCCTTGCCGGAATCGGCGAAGCGGCTGTAATCGTAGCGGTTTTCCACCGGGCCGCGCTGGGCCAGATACATGAAGCCCTTGTTGTCGAAAGCGATGCCGGTGACGGCGTAGTCCTTGTCGGCCTTGACCGTCAGCTCCCAGCGCGGATCGCCGGCGAAGCGGCCGTCGCGGGCAATGCCCACCGACCAGACCTCCGCCTTTTCGCCGACCGTATAGTAGACCCGGCCGCCGTGATAGGCGACCGCCCAGACGCGGCGCTCGTCCTGGGTATAGCCCCATG
>NZ_RZSG01000234.1:0-7958 GCF_003997725.1 Mesorhizobium sp. M4A.F.Ca.ET.050.02.1.1 | reverse complement strand
CGGCCGGTGGCACCCCTTGCGGAACTCCATCGATGACGATCTCGCCGCGCGGATCGCCGAAGCCCAGCGGGTGGCGGCATGAACGCCTTCTCCCGCCGTGGCGCCTGCCCTGCCCTCAGCACGCCGATGCAGACCGGCGACGGACTGCTGGTGCGGCTCAACCCGGTCGCTGGAGGAATGCCACCGAAGCTTTTGATCGGACTCGGCGAATCCGCCTTGCGCCACGGCAACGGTATCATGGAGGTGACCGCGCGCGGCAGTTTGCAGATCCGTGGCCTGACGGCGGAAAGCGCGCGCCTGCTGGCCGCCGAAGTGGATGCGCTGGGGATTGCCGTGCGCACGGGCGTGCCGGTCGAGACCGGGCCACTGGCGGGTATTGACCCACAGGAGGTTGCCGATCCGCGCCCGCTCGCCGAGCGGATCAGGGCGGCCGTTGAAGAGGCCGGGCTGACGCCACGGCTGGGACCGAAGGTTTCGGTGGTGATCGACGGCGGTGGGCAACTGACGATGGACGCGGTGACGGCCGACATACGGCTAAGCGCGGTACAGGCTGAGGACGAAATTCTTTGGAGGGTATCGGTTTCCGGTGATGGCGGAAGCGCGACGCCCCTTGCGGTGGTCGAAGCAGATTTGGCCCGGGATATCACGGTGGCTGCTCTCCGGATGGTCGCCGAAAGGGGTCGCGAGGCGCATGCGCGGGATTTGTCGGAGCGACAGCTGGCCTCTCTCGCAGGCTGGCATTCCTTCGCGCCCCCCTCTGTCCTGCCGGACATGTCCGGCAGGACAGAGGGGGGCGCCGTAGAGCGCCATCCTGCGCCAGCCCGCTCCCCCATCGGCATCTTTGATCTCGCGAATGGCCAAGCCCTCGGCATCGGCCTACCCTTCGGCAGCATGCCGGCACGGAATCTCATCGATCTCGCCGGCCAAGCCTCGGATCTCGGCGTGACCGAGATCCGCCTGTCCCCCGGCCGCGCCATGCTCTTCCTTGGCCTCGCCCCATCCGCCGGCACCTCGCTGCAAACCTCCGCCGCCGCCCTCGGCTTCGTCACCGACGCCGCCGATCCGCGAACCCGCATCGCTGCCTGCCCCGGCACACCGGCCTGCGCCTCCGGCCGCATCGCCACCCGAGCCATCGCCGAAACCATCGCGGCGCAAAACAGCGACCTCCTCGACGCCTCGCTCAGCCTGCACGTTTCCGGCTGCGCCAAAGGCTGCGCGCATCCCGGCTTGGCCGCCCTCACACTGGTCGGCGACGAAAACGGAGCCGGACTTGTCGTTGGCGGGACGGCAAAGGCTCTTCCTGCCGGATACAGGCCGGGCTATGACGCCGCGCGCGGCATAGGCGGCATCCTTGCAGCGATCCGCGCGCAACGACATCGAGGCGAAACCGCCGCGGCTTGCCTCACAAGGCTTGGCGCGGCCGGCATCGCCGAAATCTACCGACAGGAATGAGCATGGCGGCCTACGACTACATCCACGACGGCACGGCGATCTATGAGCGCTCCTTCGCCATCATCCGCGCCGAGGCCGACCTGTCGCGCTTCTCGGACGCCGAGGCCGATGTTGCGATCCGCATGATCCATGCCTGCGGCCAGGTCGAGGCCGCCAGCCATTTCGTCTTCTCCAGCGGTTTCGTGGATGCGGCGCGCGCGGCGCTTGCCGCAGGCGCGCCGATCTTCTGCGACGCCGAGATGGTTTCGCATGGCGTGACCCGCGCTCGCCTGCCGGCCGGCAACGAGGTGATCTGCACGCTGCGCGATCCGCGTACGCATGAGATCGCGAAAGAAATCGGCAACACCCGCTCGGCCGCGGCAATCGACCTCTGGGGCGAGCGCATCGCCGGCTCGGTCGTCGCCATCGGCAACGCGCCAACGGCGCTCTTCTATCTGCTGGAAAAACTGCGCGACGGCGAGCCGAAGCCGGCGGCGATCATCGGCATGCCGGTCGGCTTCGTCGGGGCCGCCGAATCGAAGGACGCGCTGGCCGAGAATTCCTATGGCGTGCCTTACGCCATCGTGCGCGGCAGGCTGGGCGGCAGCGCCATGACCGCCGCTGCCCTCAACGCATTGGCGAGGCCCGGCCTGTGAACGCGATTGTAAAAGGCCGCCTCGTCGGCGTCGGCACCGGTCCCGGCGATCCCGAGCTACTGACGCTCAAGGCTGCGCGGGCATTGGCAGAGGCCGACGTCGTCGCCTATTTCGCCAAGCGCGGCAACAACAGCAATGCGCGCGCCATCGTCGAGGCCCGCTTCCGGCCGGACATGATCGAGCTGCCGCTGCTCTATCCGGTGACGACCGAGATCGACAAGGATCACGACGACTACCGCTCGCAGATCGCCGATTTCTACGCGCAGTCGGCGGAGGCGGTCGCGGAACATCTTGCCGCCGGCAGGATGGTGGCGGTGCTGTCGGAAGGCGACCCGCTGTTCTACGGCTCCTACATGCACCTGCACGTTCGCCTCGCGCATCGCTTCCCGACCGAGGTCATCCCCGGCGTCACCGCCATGTCCGGCTGCTGGTCGGCGACCGGCCTGCCTATCGTCCAGGGCGACGACGTACTGACTGTCCTGCCGGGCACGATGAGCGAGTTCGAGCTGACGCGGCGGCTGGCCGACACCGACGCAGCGGTGATCATGAAGGTCGGCCGCAACCTGCCCAAGATCCGGCGCGCGCTGCAGGCGACGGGCAAGCTTGCGAAAGCCGTCTATGTCGAGCGCGGCTCCATGCCGGGCAGCGTCTCGATGCGGCTAGCCGACAAGCCGGACGACAAGGCGCCCTACTTCGCCATCGTGCTGGTCGCCGGCTGGTCCGCCCGCCCCGGAGCAAAGGCATGAGCGGCCGTCTCACCGTCATCGGTCTCGGCCCCGGCAATGCCGACCAGGTTACGCCGGAGGCAAGACGCGCCGTGGCGGAGGCTTCCTTCTTCTATGGCTACAAGCCCTATCTCGACCGGCTGGAGTTGAGAGCGGACCAGACCCGCATCGCATCCGACAACCGCGAGGAGCTTGCCCGCTCCAACGAAGCTCTGGCCAAGGCCGCCGAGGGCCATAACGTTGCTGTCGTGTCCGGCGGCGACCCCGGCGTGTTCGCCATGGCGGCAGCGGTCTGCGAAGCGATCGAGGCCGGCCCGACGGAATGGCGCGCGGTCGACCTTGCGGTCGTTCCCGGCGTCACCGCCATGCTTGCGGTCGCCGCCCGCATCGGCGCACCGCTCGGCCACGATTTCTGCGCCATCTCGCTCTCCGACAATCTGAAGCCATGGGAGTTGATCGAGCTGCGCTTGCTGGCTGCCGCCGGCGCCGGCTTCGTCATTGCGCTTTACAACCCGATCAGCAAGGCGCGCCCCTGGCAGCTCGGCCGCGCCTTCGAATGCCTGAAAGCGATCCTGCCCGGCACCACGCCGGTCATCTTCGGCCGCGCCGCCGGCCGGCCGGACGAACGTATCGACGTGCATCTGCTTGCGGATGCCGATGCGGAAAAGGCCGACATGGCCACCTGCATCATCATCGGCTCGCCGGAAACGAGGATCATCCGGCGTGGCGACAAGCCGTCGCTGGTCTACACGCCACGCTCGGCAACGGGCGCGAAAAGATGATCGACCTTGGCGGCCATCTGATCGACGGTCTCGGCCGACGGAACGTCCGGCACGGGCGGCCGACGGACCATGACCACTTCGATGCCGAAGGCGCGCGCCGCGGCGATCTTGCCGTAGGTCGCCCCGCCGCCGCTGTTCTTGGACACGACGGCATCAATGCCGTGCTTTTCGAGCAGCGCGCGTTCCTCCGCTTCCGGAAACGGCCCGCGCGCCAGCAGATAGATCGCGTCGGGCACACCCAGTTTAGGCTCGACGGGGTCGACGCTGCGAATGAGATAACGGTGCTGCGGTGCCGCCTCGAAAGCGCTGGCCTCCTGTCTGCCGATCGCCAGGAAGGCGCGGCGCGGCGCCGTGCCGAGCGCCCTCGCCGCCTCGGCCGCGCTGTCGACCAGCGTCCAGCGGTCACCGGCCACGGGCTCCCAGCCCGGACGGCGCAAGGCGAGGATCGGCACGCCGGCCTGCCTGGCCGCTTCGGCGGCATTCGCGGAGATGCGCGCCGCATAGGGATGTGTGGCATCGATCAGCAGCTCGACCTTTTCCTGGTCGAGATAGGTCGCCAGTCCCTCCGCGCCACCGAAGCCGCCGCTTCGCACCGGCACGCCTTGCGCGACAGGGCTTTCGGTGCGGCCGGCCAGCGAAAGCGTGACCGAGAGATCGGCGCGCGCGGCGAGCTTTCCCGCCAGTTGCCGGGCTTCGGTGGTGCCGCCAAGGATCAGGATGCGGTGGGTCATCATGCCTGCTAAGGGTCCGCGCGGCGCCAAGCTCACGCCAAAATGGCTAACGGTCGTCGGCATCGGCGAGGACGGTGTAGCGGGTCTCGGCGACGAGGCCAAGCAGCACCTAGCGCAAGCCGAATTCATCTTCGGCGGCAAGCGACACCTCGCGCTCGTCGCAGCCCTGGCCAGGGGCGAGGCCCGCCAATGGCCGACGCCGTTCGACGCCGAGATGCGCGACGTGCTGGCGCTGGCCGGGAAGAATGTCTGCGTGCTCGCTTCCGGCGACCCGTTCTTCCACGGCGTCGGTGTCACGCTGGCGCGCAAGGTGAAACCCAAGCAAATGCGGGTGCTGCCGGCGCCTTCATCGCTTTCGTTAGCGGCATCCCGGCTGGGCTGGGCGCTGCAGGATGTCGAGGCGATCTCGCTCCACGGCCACGCGATCGACCTTATCCGCCCCCTCCTCCACCCTGGCGCGCGCATCCTTGCGCTGACATCCGACGGCGATGCGCCGGCAGCGATCGCCGGGCTGCTCGACGAACTCGGCTTCGGTCCCTCGCGGTTGACGGTCCTTGAAGCGCTCGGCGGACCGGATGAAGCACGCCGAAGCGCACGCGCCGACGGCTTCGATCTCAAGAACATCAGTCCGCTCAACGTACTGGCGCTGGAAGTTGAATCGACGCCGGATGCCCGCATCCTGCCGCTGACGTCGGGCCTTGCCGACCACCTGTTCGAGCATGACGGCCAGATCACCAAGCGCGAGGTCCGCGCCATGACGCTGTCGGCACTCGGGCCCCGACGCGGCGAGCTGCTGTGGGATGTCGGCGCGGGCTCGGGCTCGGTCGGCATCGAATGGATGCTCGCTCACCCCTCGCTGCGCGCCATCGCCATCGAGGCCGACAAGGAGCGCGCTGCCCGCATCCGCCGTAACGCCTCGCATTGCGGCGTGCCCGGTCTTGTCGTGATCGAGGGCCCGGCGCCCAGGGCTTTCGCCAAGCTGGAAACGCCCGACGCCATCTTTATCGGCGGCGGCGGCAGCGACGCCGGCGTGCTGGAGAAGGCGATCAAGGCACTGCGCCCCGGCGGCCGGCTTGTCGCCAACGCGGTGACGCTGGAGATGGAGACGCTGCTTCTCGACCAACACACCAAGCGCGGCGGCGATCTCACCCGCATCGCCATCTCGCGAGCCTCGCCCGTCGGCTCGATGCAGGCCTGGCGGCCGGCCATGCCGGTCACCCAATGGAGCTGGGTGAAGCCATGATGGTCGCGGGCATCGGCAGCCGGAAAGGCGTGACAGCGAGCGACGTGCGCGCCGCCGTCGAGACCGCCTTGGAAGCGCATGGATTGGCAGTGACGGCGCTTTCCGCCCTGGCGACCGGTGAAATCAAACGCGATGAGGAAGCGATCTTCCTCGCCGGCAGCGACCTCGCTTTGCCTGTGATCGTCGTCTCGAACGATGCGATGCAAGCCGCATCGTCCGGCGTGCTCAGCCACTCCGTTCTCTCGCAGTCGAAGGCCGGCTCGCCGTCGGTTTCGGAAGCCTCCGCGCTTGCCGCGGCCGGAAAGGGCGCGAAACTGCTCGGGCCGCGCACGGTGCTCGGTCCTGTCACCTGCGCCATCGCACTTGCCGGAGATGCCGCATGACCATTCATTTCATCGGCGCCGGCCCCGGTGCGGCCGACCTCATCACTCTGCGCGGCAGCCGACTGCTGGCGAGTTGCCCGGTCTGCCTCTATGCCGGCTCGATCGTTGCGCCCGAACTGCTCGAACATTGCGCGCCCGGCACCAAACTGATCGACACGGCGCCGATGTCGCTCGACGAGATCGAGGCCGAATACGTTGCCGCCCACACCGCCGGCATGGATGTCGCGCGCCTGCATTCCGGTGACCTGTCGGTGTGGAGCGCGGTGGCCGAGCAGATCCGCCGGCTGGAAAAGCACAACATCCCCTACACGCTGACGCCGGGCGTGCCTTCCTTCGCCGCCGCGGCGGCGGCCCTTCGCCGCGAGCTCACCATTCCCGAACTCGCGCAAAGCCTGGTGCTGACCCGTGTCTCCGGCCGTGCCTCGAAGATGCCGCCCGGCGAGACGCTGGCCGGCTTCGGCCGCACCGGCGCGACGCTTGCCATCCATCTCGCCATCCACGCCATCGACCGTGTCGTCGCCGAGCTGACGCCGCTTTACGGCGCCGACTGCCCGGTGGCGGTTGTCTTTCGTGCCTCCTGGCCGGACGAGCGTCTGTTGACCGGCACGCTGGCCACCATCGAGGCGAAGCTGGCGGAAAACCCGATTGAGCGCACGGCGATCATCTTCATCGGCAGCGCGCTCGGCGCCCAGGATTTCGGCGAAAGCTCACTTTACGACGCCCACTACCAGCGGCGTTTTCGCGGACGGGACGGATTGTGAACGGCAGCACCAACAGAAACGGACATGCCACGGTGGAGCAGGCGCTGGCGCGGCTGAAGTTCAAGCCGCGAGAGCTGGAACCCGGCCACGTTTGGCTGGCCGGCGCGGGCCCCGGCGATCCCGGCTGCCTGACGCTCGAAGTGCTGGCCGCTCTCGGCCAATGCGACGCGCTGGTCTACGATGCGCTGGTCTCGCCCGATGTCGTCGCGGTCGCCGCAAGCGCGGAGCTTTTCTATGCCGGTAAACGCGGTGGCCAGCCGTCGATGAAGCAGGACGATATCACAGCTTTGCTGGTGCGGCTGGCGCGCGAGGGACGTCGCGTCGTCCGTCTCAAGGGCGGTGACCCCTATATCTTCGGGCGCGGCGGCGAAGAGGCGCTGGCGCTGGCGCGCGAAGCTATTCCGTTTCGTGTGTTGTCCGGCCTGACCTCGGGCCTGAGCGCGCTCGCCGCCACCGGCATTCCCGCCACCATGCGCGGCATCAACAAGGCGGTCATCCTGGCCACCGGCCATGCCGCCGGCACCGATGACGATCTCGACTGGGCCGCGATTGCCCGCACCGGCCAGCCGGTGGTCGTCTATATGGGAATGGCCAATCTGCCTCAGATCGCCGCTTCATTATTGGAAGGCGGGCTGGCGCCGTCGACGCCGGCCGCGGTGATCGTTTCCGCGACCACGCCGCAGGAGCGGGCCGTTGTCGCCACGCTCGCCACCATTGCCGAAGAGGCCGCGGCCGCCGGCCTGGCTTCGCCGGCGCTGATCGTCGTCGGCGGTATCGTCGCCATGCGCGCGGCACTGGCGGGCGAGACATGACGGCACGCGCCATCATCATCGGCGCGCCGCGCTCCGGTTCGGGCAAGACCAGCGTCACCATCGGCATCCTGCGCGCGCTCGCCAGGCGCGGCTTGAAGGTGCGTGGCGCCAAATCCGGGCCCGATTACATCGATCCGGGCTTCCACACCGCCGCCACCGGCCTCTCCGGCGTCAACCTCGACAGCTGGGCAATGCCGCCTTCCCTGCTCAATGCGCTGGCCGGGCAAGCGGCTGACGATGCCGACTTCGTCGTCCTCGAAAGCGCCATGGGCCTGTTCGACGGCATTCCCGCCCCAGAAGGCCGCACGGGTTCGGCCGCCGACCTTGCGCGGCTCTACGGCCTGCCGGTGCTGCTCGTGCTCGATGTGTCCGGCCAGTCGACCACGGCGGCCGCCGTTGCCAAGGGTTTTGCAACCTACGACGCGGGCGTGCGC
>NZ_RZSG01000233.1:0-7960 GCF_003997725.1 Mesorhizobium sp. M4A.F.Ca.ET.050.02.1.1 | reverse complement strand
GGCCTCGCGACGCGACGATGTCGGCAGCATTGTCTTTGCGTGGGAGCGCGACATCCCGTTCATGGCGTGGACGATCGTGCCCTACTGGTCGATCAACCTGTTCTACGGCCTGTCGCTGCTTCTCAACGACACCAGGCGCGGCGTCGACCGCCTCGCCGGCCGCTATCTGACCGCGCAGGCAATCGCGGTGACCTGCTTCATCCTGTTCCCGCTCAGGGCGACCTTCGTGCGGCCGGAGACATCGGGGCTGCCGGGCTTCCTGTTCGCGGTGCTCGGCGGCTTCGACAAGCCGTTCAACCAGGCGCCGTCGCTGCACATCGCGCTGCTTACGATCATCTGGGACCACTGGCGGCACCGGCTGAGCGGCATCTCAGGAATTGCCTGGCACGTCTGGTGCTTCCTGATCGGCGCCTCGGTGCTGACGACATGGCAGCACCATTTCATCGACATCCCGACCGGCGCGCTGCTCGGCCTGTTCGCGCTGTGGCTGTTCCCGCGCACGGGCGAACTGCCTTTCGCCGGCTTCCGGCTGGCGACCGACAGGAAAGCGCAGCGGCTGGCGGTCTTCTATGCGCTGGGGGCCACACTGCTGCTGGCGGGCGCGGCCGGCGGCGCCCTCGTCTCGGCGGTTGCCCTCGCCCTTCTGTGGCCGGCGCTGGCGCTGGCCATCGTCGCCTTCGGCTATGCCGGCGCCGGAGCCAAGGTGTTCCAGAAAGCGGCGGACGGCCGCGTCTCACTCGCCAGTCGGCTGCTGCTCTGGCCCTACCGCGTCGGCGCCAGAATCAATCTCTGGGCCTGGACGCGCACGCTGTCGCCAATGGTGCCTGTCACCGACGGCGTCTTCCTCGGCCGGTTCCCGACGGCTGCCGAGGCCAGCGGCTTCGGCACGGTGATCGACCTTGCCGCCGAACTGGAGCGGCCGCGCGGCGCATCCTGCCGCTGGATCAGCCTCGCCGTGCTCGATCTTCTGCCGCCATCCGCGAAGCAACTCTCCGAAGCGGTGCCGGCGATCGAGGCGGCGCGCCGGCAGGGGACGGTGCTGATCTGCTGCGCGCTCGGCTTCCAGCGCAGCGCCACGTTCGCCGCCGCATGGCTGGTCGGCACCGGCCGCTCGCACACCGCCGCGCAGGCGCGCAAACTGCTCGCCGCCTCCGGCCGACCGGTGCACATTCAGGCCGGGATGGACGAAGCGGCATGAACAGCAATAGCTATCAGGACAAAGCCGGCGCGTTCGCCGCCGGACTTATGCTGCAGGCGGCGTGGCCGCTGCTGGCGGTCGCGGCTTGCCTGCTCGCCGCGCCGGTGATCGGGCTGGTGGCTGCGGCGGCGGCTCTGGCTACCCTCGCCTTCACCGCGCTCCTCCTGTTCGACGCGCTGCTGTTCCGGCTGATGGCGAGCCATGACAGCGAGGTTTCGGGCGGCGGCGCGGTCGATGATTTGCTCGCCCGCATGCGGCTGAAGCCCATGCCTGCCGCGACGCGATCGCTCGACCAGCGGATATCGGGTACGCGCCGGCTGCTGATGAAGCAGCGTATGGCCTTTGCGGTGTTCGCGGCGGCGTCACTGATGGCGGCATTGCTTTGAGACTTCGATGACAAAACTCCACATCCGCGCCAACACTTTCACCCTCCTGCAGACCATCACCTCGGTCGGCCTGTCGGCGCTGGCCTGGGTGGTGACCGGCGTGCGACCGATATGGAACGGCAGCCAGCCCTCGGAGCGGCAGCGCATCTATTTCGCCAACCATGCCAGCCATGGCGACTTCATCCTGCTCTCGGCCTGCCTCAGCGAGAAAGTGCGCGCCCGCACCCATGCGGTGGCGGCGGCCGAATATTGGGGCAAGTCGCGGCTGCGCCGCTACATCGCCGAGGACATGCTGTCCTCGGTGCTGATCCGCCGGCAGTGGACCGAAGAGTCACAGAACCCGATCAACATCATGCTGTCGGTGCTCGACCAGGGTCATTCGCTGATCCTGTTTCCCGAGGGCACGCGCAACACCACGGACGAGCCGCTGCTGCCGTTCCGTTCCGGCCTCTACAACCTGTCGATGGCGCGGCCCGAGGTGGAGCTCATCCCGTGCTGGATCGAGAACATGTCGCGGGTTCTGCCCAAGGGCCAATTCCTGCCGGTGCCGCTTCTGTGCCGCGTCGTCTTCGGCCCGGCTGTGACCATCGCGCCCGGCGAGGAGCGGCGCGCCTTCCTCGAACGCGCCCGCCAGACGCTGCTCGCCCTCAACCCCCGCCCCGACCGAGACGACTGATGCCACTACCGCCGATACATGAAACCATGATCCTGATCGCCGGCCTGGTCGCGGTGCTGTCGACGGCCAGCGTCACCGCCGGCATCTTGTCATGGCGAGCGCCGAAGCCGCTGTCGCCGACGCTCGTCAATCTCACCCAGCGCATCAACGCCTGGTGGGTGATGGTGGTGGCGATCACCGTCGCCTTCTTCTTCGGCCATGCCGGCATGACCATCCTGTTCGCGCTGATCTCGTTCGCGGCGCTGCGCGAATTCGTGACGCTGACGCACAGCCGGCGCAGCGACCACTGGGTGCTGCTCGGCATGTTCGCCATCATCATCCCATTCCAGTACTGGCTGGTGTGGACGGCGTGGTACGGGCTCTTCACCATCTTCATCCCGGTCTACTGCTTTCTGCTGATGCCGGCGATCACCGCGCTCAACGGCGACACCGAGCGCTTCCTCGAGCGCGTCTCGGCACAGCAATGGGCGATCATGATCTCGGTCTACTTCGTCAGCCACGTGCCGGCGCTGCTGACGCTCGACGTGCCGGGCTTCGAGGGCCGCAACCTCCTGCTCATCGCCTTCCTGATCATCACCGTGCAGGGCAGCGACGTGCTGCAATACATCTTCGGCAAGCTGTTCGGAAAACACCTGCTGTCGCCGACCGTGTCGCCGTCGAAAACCTGGGAAGGGCTGGTCGGCGGGCTCGCCGCCTCCAGCCTGCTTGGCGCGCTGTTGTCGTTCCTGACGCCGTTCTCGCCGCTGCAGGCGGCCGCCGTCGCCCTTGTCGCCTGTCTGATGGGTTTTCTCGGCGGCCTGGTCGCCTCGGCCATCAAGCGCGACCAGGGCGTGAAGGACTGGGGCCATCTGATCGAGGGCCATGGCGGCATGATGGACCGCGCCGACAGCCTGGTCTTCGCCGCCCCGGTGTTCTTCCACACGGTCAGGTATTTCTGGTCGGCGTGAGGGGAATGGGCTTGCGATCGCAAGTGGGCGCCTGACCCAGCCGAGCCCATTCAGGCAGCGGCCGCTGCAAAGAAAGCCCGCCGGTGTGCGGCCGGCGGGCAGATTTGGTGTCGATAGCGAGAAGACCTCGCTGGGTTGGAAACGCGCGGTCGATGATTTGGTTTCGTGCCGGCCGTACCGCGGCCCAATGACAAACGAGCAAAAAAGCTCGCCCGGCGTGACCGGGCGAGATGGCTCTTGGAGGTTGGGAACTGCCCGCCCAACTTGCCGCAGTTTCATGACGGTCCGATGAACCGGGCGCCGGCCGGCAGCGCTCGCCCCGATTGGTTAGGCCCAGCGGCCGCCCGCGAGTCGCATGGGGCCGCCGGACCGCGTTCTGACCGCCCCCTAGAGCCGGATGATTTCAGGTCGAATCGACCTGAAATCTGAATCCGGCTCTAAATCAAAGAGATAGAGCATGATGTCGTCCGAAACCCCTTCACACTTTTCGGCATCATGCTCTAGTCGCGTGCCCTGCGGATGGAAGAGATGAGCTCGTCGACACGATCCACCGGGTGGGCACGCGGCTTGCCAAGCGATCGAGCATCCAGCCGGTTGTCATAAATGCGCGCCAGCAGATCGCAGGCCACTTTGGCGCGCTGCCAGGTGCGACCGACCAGTGAGCGGCCTCCCAAGGTACCAGGAGCGTTGTCGGACTCATCCCACACCATCCAGCTTCCCGAAGGTTCTGGACGACAGCGGAATCTCGCCTTTCCATGATCCTGCATGGCTTCGAAACGGGAAAGGCGCACTGTTGGTTCGACAACAATCGAGGGCATGGTTAACGCCGCCGAGCGTTGTGGCAGCCCTCCGCGATCATGCCATGGCCCACTTTCGAGCGGCGGGCCGGTTTCGCCGGCTGCAAATCCAATTTTGCCTGGCAGCGGTAATTATCACGTAAGACTGGTCTAATAACTTTTGGAAGCGAAATACTTAGGGTTGGGAACGCATATGGAACAGTCCACCCGCCTAGGGAACCTGCACTTCGCCCAGGCAATGTTGAGGGAAGTCCGCGAGCGAGCGCGGTCAGACGGTGAGGATCTTCTGACCTACCTAATCGACATGGCTTACCTGGAAGCCAGCGATCGAATTAGGGCAATCTGGGCCGCAAAAGACAACGACGCCGCGTCCGGCGAAGGCCGATAAGACGACCAGGGCGTGGACCCGCAACGCCCTGGGGCCCTCACAGCCGGCCCACCGGCTCGTTATTCGGTTTCGGCCACGAAGGATATGGCGATCAGGTCGTCGCCACCAATCTGGCCCTGGCCGTCTTCCATCACCGCGGCGACCTTCCGGAAGGTCTTCATCTCGTGTTCGGTAATGCGGGCTTCCCGCATCCTCGCCCTCAGGGCGGCTACGCGCAGTCCCAAGGCGTGGGATTGCCCGATCTCACGGTCCAACATGCATGGCTCCTCGATATTTGAGCGACTTGAAGGCCCGCCGCACCGAAATGCAGCGGGCCTGAGCTGAAGCGTTTGGCCTATTCGTAAACTTTGATGATCTTGCGCGTGCCCGGATCAACGAGGACCGTCCGGTTGTCGATCACGACGTAGCGGTATTGCACGTCGGGAACTTCATAAAGCTCGACTGTATCGGGAAGAGTCGTGCCGATGTTGAGCTCCACGCCAGGAAGCGCTACCGAGGCCAGGGGCTTCTTCTTCACATATTCCCGGATGACCGTTTCCTGTTCCGGCTGAATGATCAGGGTGTCGGCGGCGGCAGCCCCGATACCGGCCAGCAGCAAAAACCCCGCAGCGGCTGCGGCGAGATAGATTTTCATAGTTTCCTCCTGGTGGTGTGGTTGCGCCAGACGACATTGTCTTCACGCTGCAAGCAGACCCAACGCCAGGTTTTTGCAAACGTTCCGCGATGAGGACCTAGGTCTGAACCGTGTACGACCTTATCAGGCGCAATAGCCTCGTCAGGGGCGGCAACCGGAACCCTTGATTGCCCGCCTTCGTTGCTCGCTACAAGGTTCAGGAGAGGAATCCATGGATAAGAGCGTCGATCAGGCACGCTGGCTACTCACCCCGGTGTTCGCGGTCGCCATCATGTTCTTGGCGATTGGAATGGCACTCGGCTGAAAATCCTTGGCTCGCCAAGCATCTTTTCAATGGAACCTGCGCAGTCCGGTCCTTTCCGAAGCCCTCGCCGCGGAGGAATCGATGTGTCCCGCCAGCCAGCTTCAGCCTTCATACTTTAACAGTTTCGAAACTAAGCCCGCCCTTACGCGTTGACGCTTGCCACAATGGAGAATTTCAAGAATGGATCCGGCGGTCGCGGCGGTGATGATTTTGCTTTCGTGCAGCCCCGGACAGACCTCCGTCTGCCGACCTATCGATTCGCCGCCCGACCTCTACATGTCGGTCCAGGAATGCCGGGCGTCATTGAAGGAGCGTCTTGCCAGATCGGCTAACGGCGAAATCATCGGCCGCTGCCGAGAGATCGACCTGAGTATTACAGGTTCACTGCCGGCCGGCCATGCGATCGTAACGGTGACGCGCGGTGTGGGGAACAAGACCGTCACCAGCTATATCGTGCCGCGCAAGACCGACTAGAGACTGGGCGCGGCGGGCGCCGTTGCCGGCGGCCAGGTCTGCCGCCGCCTCGACCAAATCTCGACCAACCGTGGCCGGACCTCAAGCCGCCAAGCGACAATATGGGAACCGGAACCAACACTTCTAGGTCCTCGTTGATCCGATGATGCAAGAAGAGGACACAGAGATGGCCACCAAAGAAAAGAAAGAAAAAAAGCAGGCGAGCCGCGTGGTGAAAGGGCAAGAGCTGGAGGTGGAGCACCTGACGGAAATTGCCGACGTCTCGCCGAAACAGGCGCGCGCCTTGTTGCGCAAGCATGGTGCCGACTGGACCAAGCTCAAGGACGAAGCCGAAGATTTGAAGGATGACTGAAACACCCGGCACGGCTTCCTCTCTCGGTCTCCGCCGCGGCGTGAGGGGATATTGCGCGATCCCTTCTTTCCTTGTGGGGACTGCTCAGGCGCCCGAGTGCCGCAGCCAATGGCGGTCGAAGACGTCCAGGATGGCGCGGAACTCGGCCGGCGGGACCTGGTGGACGCCGCCGTCGCTGCCGCCGACCAGGAAGCGCGTGAGCTGCCGGTCGACCTGCTCCGGCTGCTCGATGGCGATGCCGAGCGATGCCAGATCACCCGATATCGACTGGTCGGGCAACAGGTATCCGCCCCATGAGGCAGCGCCCGGCAGTGGAGCGCGCAGACGCACGATGAGGATCCTTGTCAGCGATGGCTGCGCCTCCGGGCCGATGATGGCGGTGCCGCACATATAGCCGCCAAGCACGCTGCCCGGCTGCGACTGCGGGAACAGGCTGATGAAGAACTGGGCATCGCCGCCGACTTCCTTCAGATGCACGTAAAGGGCGCGCTTGGCCGGCGTGACCGGACCGCCAAGCACCAGCTGGCCGGTCGGCAAGGACTCGCGATAGGTGGCGGTCAGGCCATGCATGCCAGGCCCTGGCTCGATCGACAGGATGCCCTTGATGAACTGGCCGCGAAAATAGGGCGACCAGGCGCGCGAATAGCATGCGTAGGTTCCGGCGAGCGCGAAGGCGAGGCTGCGCTCTTCATGGCTGGATGCCGTCTCGAACTGGGCGCTGGCGCGGCGTTCGAGCTCGGCCCTGTCGACGCCGTGACGGTCGGAGATGGTGGCGATGAAATCCGGCAGATCGCAGTCGGCGATCCAGGCGCCCGGGTGCTCCAGGCGAAGCAGCTTCGCCCAATCGTCGTAGACGCTGTGCTCACGGGGCTGGGCGCGGCCCTGCAGCCATTTGTCGGCGCGGCCGAGATCGAACGCGGTCTTCGGATTGATAGCCCGGAAGGCCGCCGCCAGTTCCTTGCGGGTGACAGTTCCCAGCAGGGCTGAAGTCAGCCGCAATTTCTGCCCGATATGCTGTGCCATGCGGCCGCCCCTTACTGTCCGCTGTCAGCCATAACACGCCCTGGCGCATCCTTACATTGTACTTTTCCACAAGCTAATATTCCAGGAATTCCAAAGAATTCCACGGCATTCCGCGCGTGCTGCCTTCTCGGTTCGCGGGCCGGCGCTAAGCTCGCCGCGGGCAAGGGGCAGGCCGTCGGGACAACACACAGAAATGTGGGCTGGGCACGTCTTCCTCGCAGAGCAGTGACACGCTTCAACCGAGCAACGGCGAAACCAGGCTCAGGAACCTGGAGCAACCGAACCGTAATGCCACTTCAACCTGAAGGAACGACCAGATGACCTCGAGCGCCTCTTCCAGACTGACCTTCATTGTATTTACCGCCGGATGCATCGCATTGGCGCTGCTCTTCCGCTACGCGCCGGCCGGTGATCTTCCCTCGAAATATGTCAAAGGCCCGGCTGCGCAGGCCGCGCAGTCGACGCGCATCGACATCGACAACGAGGCGCACGCGATCCGCTTCTACATCGACGGCAAGCAGGTCGCGCTGCTCGACGAGTCCGGTTTCAAGCAATGAATGCCGTGGAACCAAGGGAGGAAACCTTCATGAAAGTCGTTCTATCCGCGCTGTCCGCGCTGCTCGTCATGCTTGTGCTCGCGCAGAGCGCGGAGGCCAAGAAGAAGGCCCCGGCGCACCAAGACAACGCCGCCAAGGCCGAGGAAACCCGTCCGCCGCTCGACAACACGTCGACAGGTGGGATAACGCCCGCCGCGGAGGCAAAGGCGCCGGCCGGCGACGGG
>NZ_RZSG01000232.1:0-7976 GCF_003997725.1 Mesorhizobium sp. M4A.F.Ca.ET.050.02.1.1 | reverse complement strand
CCCGCCGATGCGATCGCGCTCTGGCGCTGGGGCACAGAAATCGACGTACGCGATATCCTGCCCGCCATCCATGTTCCGACGCTGGTCATCCAAAGGACGGGCGACCGCTGGGTAAGGCCGGAAGAAGGACGCTACCTGGCAAGGCATATCGAAGGCGCCAGATATCTCGAGTTGGCCGGCAGGGACCATTTGATCTGGGGCGAGGACTGCGACCGCCTGGTCGACGAGATCAGACGCATCGTCACCGGCGCCCTGCCCGCGGCTCCGAGCGAGCGCTTGCTGCTCTCGGTACTGGCAATCGAGATCGCGCCTGCCGGCGAAAAGGCGATCGGCCAACACGCCGAAGCGATTCGGGACCAGTTGCTGCTGTTCGACGGCAGGGAGATCAGGCGATCCGGCGACAAGGTGCTCGCTGTCTTCCAGCGGCCGACGCGGGCCATCCAATGTGCGGTCGCCATTCGCGAGCGCCTGAAGCCTTTGGCTGCCAATTTCCGCTCGTCGATCCACATCGGCGAGTGCGAGTCGCACGGCGAGGAGTTCAGCGGAGTCGCCATCGAGGTCACGTCGCGGTCTCTGGACCATGCCCGGCCCGGCGAGATCATCGCATCGCGGACGGTGCGCGACCTGATCGTCGGCTCCGGCCTGGCTTTCGAGGAGCAAGGTGCCATGTGCGGCCCCCCGGGGGCGCTGCAGTTCTTTTGTGTCGCCGCGACGCCCGTAAATGCCGGCGCATAGACGCCTTCGGCTGGATGGGCCGGCGGGACAGCCCGCCTTTGCCCTGCCGGGCGCCGCCGCATATGGGTTGGTTCGGTCGAAAAACGCGCCAAACAGACAACCACGTGCTAGTCTCGCGCCACCAAATGCACCGTGGGGGATAGCAATGCTGGAAACGGACAAGGTGTTCGCCGGCTCTGTTCCGGAAAACTACGATCGCTATATGGTGCCGTTGATCTTCGAGCCGTACGCCGCGGACCTGGCGCAGCGGGCGGCGTCCCTGTCGCCCGGCGCCGTTCTGGAAACCGCCGCGGGCACCGGGGTCGTCACCCGCGCACTGGCGCCAAAACTGTCCCCCGCCGCGCGCTATGTCGTGACCGACCTCAACCTGCCGATGCTCGACCACGCCGCCTCGCGGCAAGGCGCCGACAGCCGCATCCAATGGCGCCAGGCGGATGCGCTGGCGCTGCCGTTCGAGGACGCCGCCTTCGACCTCGTCTGCTGTCAGTTCGGCGCGATGTTCTTTCCCGACCGCCCGGCCGGCTACCGCGAGGCAAGGCGGGTGCTCAAGCCCGGCGGACGTTTCCTGTTCAACGTGTGGGATCGCATCGAGGAGAATGAGTTCGCCGACGACGTGACGAATGCCCTGGCAAGGATTTTCCCGGACGATCCGCCGCGCTTCCTGGCACGCACGCCGCACGGCTACCACGACAAGGACCTGATCCGCAGCGACCTGGAGGCTGCGGGCTTCTCGCATGTGACGATCGAGACGAGGGCCGAACAAAGCCGGGCCCCCTCGCCGCGCATTCCTGCCGTCGCCTATTGCCAGGGGACACTGCTTCGCAACGAGATCGAGGCCAGGGACGCGGCAAAACTGGAAGCCGCGACCGACTGCGCCGAAGTCGCGATCAGGGACAGGCACGGCAGCGGCGCGGTCGCCGCCAAGATCCAGGCGCATGTGATCGTGGCGATGGCGTAGCGATAGGCCAATCGCCAACGTTGCAGAAAAGGTGCCTTCGGCGAAGCGCTAATCTCCCCCAAGGGGAGATCAGCTGTTTCAACGCCTCAGAACAAGAACGCCGCCGCCGCCGGATCCGGCCCGGTGCGGCCGTCGGCGGAATCCATGCCACGGATGGTCTCCAGGTCGTTGCCGTCCAGCTCGAAGCCGAAGACGTCGAAATTGGCGGCGATTCTTTCCTGGTGGTTCGACTTCGGGATAACGATCAGCCCTTCCTGCAGGTGCCAGCGGATGACGATTTGCGCCACCGACTTGCCGTGCTTCCTGGCGATCCCTTCCAACGTCGGGTCGGCCAGCAGGCGACCGCTGCCCAGCGGGCTCCAGCTTTCGATCTTGATATCGTGCCTGGCATGGAATTCGCGCTTGTCGCGCTGCTGGAAGCGCGGATGCAATTCGATCTGGTTGACGGTCGGCGTCACGCCGGTCTCGCCGATGATGCGCTGCAGATGGTCCTGGTTGAAGTTCGACACGCCAACCGACTTGATGCGGCCTGCCTTCTGGAGTTCGACGAGCGTCTTCCAGGCTTCGACATACTTGCCCTGGCTGGGCACCGGCCAGTGGATGAGGAAGAGATCGATCTGATCGATGCCGAGCTTTTGCATCGTGTCGTCGAAGGCGCGCAACGCGGCGTCGCGCTGGTGGGCACCGTTGCGCAGCTTCGAGGTGATGAACAGGTCGCCTCTCGGCACGCTTGCCGCGCGGATCGCCTCGCCCACGCCTTCCTCGTTGCGGTAGCCCTCGGCGGTGTCGATCAGGCGGTAGCCGGCGTCGATCCCCCAGCGCACCACCTTGGCCGTGACGCCCGGATCGACCTGCCACACGCCGAGCCCGATCTGAGGAATGGTGGCGCCGTCGTTCAGTGTCAGCCGTTCAGGCATGCGTATGTCCTTCTGTAATCATATTTGCCCCGCGCTCTATCTAGGCTGCGCTCCCGGCAATGCGAGTCGATGACGCGTTTGTGTATTTGCGGAACGGTCGGCGGCAAAGCGCACACGGCCCATTTCGACCGCACTGGAACTTTCTGCATGGCTAATGTTTTCTTAACCACCAACTCGCAGTCTCGACGGGAGCGCGTTGCAATGGCCTTGCGAAAACGTCTGCTTGGGAGGCGTCATGCCAATTCGTCGAAAAGCTCAGGACGCTGGTATTTTCGATCCGTCCGAACTGGCCTTGCTGGCAAGGGTCTTCGAACGGTTGAAGCTTGAAAGCGATTCCCCCGATCGCCTTGAGGGCCTGGCGTCCCGCATCCTTGCCAACTACATGGCCGGCATCGCCGACGAGGAAGAACTTCTGTCGCTGTCGAAGCAACCGCTGGGACGATAGACGCATCGCGGCGCGCCCGACTACCGGGGCAGCTTCGACGCCTCCCTCGCCCCGAACCGCAAGCCATCCATCAACAGCTTGACCAGCCGCCCCGAGCGGTCGCGCCAGTCGGGCGTGTTAGGCGCGGAGTAGATGCCGCCGAGTGCATGCAGCACGTCGGAGGCATCGACGTCGGCGCGGATCGAGCCGGCGGCGGCAGCCCGCTCGACCAGGCCTTTCAGCGCGCCCGAGACACGCCCGGACGTATCGGAGAACAGTGTCGAGTTGGTGGTGAGCAGGATGCGAAGGCTGGTCGCCAGGCCGCGCTTGGTGCCGATATAGTCGACGAAGCGCTGCATCCACAGCTCCAGCGCGACATCGGCCGGATGTTTTTCCGCCAGTTCCCCGGCTGCGCGACAAAGCCCTTCCACCTCGCGGCGATAGACCACCTCAACCAGATGCTCGCGCGTCGGGAAATGCCGGTAGAGCGTGCCGATGCCGACCCCTGCCCGTTTCGCGATCTCCTCCAGCGAGGCATCGACACCAGCCTCAGCGAAAGCCTGCGCCGCCACTTCGACCAGCCTGTCGCGGTTGCGCTGGGCATCGGCGCGCAGCGGCTTTGGCGCGGGCGCGTCTGGCTTCTCGTCGGCTGTCGCTGGCGGCCTTTCAGCCAATTTTGTCTCCACGAGTCGATTGGGGCTTGAACCCGACCGGGTCAGCCCCCACGTAAATAAACGGAGGCGCCTCCGTTTTAGTGGAGCAGCTTTATCATATAATCAGGGGGACCGGTATGTCACGTGTTGAGAGCGTAATCTCCCCCCTCGAGGGGGAGATGTCGCCAAAGGCGACAGAGGGGGTCGGTTCGACCGGGCGCGACCTGCCGCGGCAGGTAGAGGTTGGCGCTCTTTGCGAGACGACCCCCTCTGGCCTGCCGGCCATCTGCCCCTCAAGAGGGGAGATTAACACGCTCCCGTCACCCTTGCCCCTGCCCTCCCAAGCCCCATTTCCATCCGCCTAGCGTCCAGCAATTGGAGCCCGACGCCCCATGAATGACCAAGTCACCATCAGTCCGACCACGCTTTCCCTCCACCTCATCATCAACGGCAGCGACCACACTCTCGACATCGAGCCGCGCGTGACGCTGCTCGACGCGCTGCGTGACCGGCTCCACCTCACCGGCACCAAAAAGGGCTGCGACCAGGGTCAGTGCGGCGCCTGCACCGTGCATGTCGACGGCGAGCGCGTGCTTGCCTGCCTGACTTTGGCGGCGCAGGTCGAGGGACGCGACATCACCACCATCGAGGGGCTTGCCGACGCGGACGGCACGCTCAACGCCGTGCAAGCCGCCTTCCTCGATCAGGACGCCTTCCAGTGCGGCTATTGCACGCCGGGCCAGATCATGTCGGCGGTGGCCTGCATCCGCGAGGGCCATGCGGGGTCCGACGAAGAAATCCGCGAATACATGGCCGGCAATCTGTGCCGCTGCGGCGCCTATCCGCACATCGTCGCCGCCGTCCGCCAGGCAGCAGAGGGGCTCCGCTCATGAGAGACTTTTCCTACCTCCGCGCCGACACTGTCGAGGCCGCGCGCCATGCTTCCGCCCTCCCCGGCGCCATGCTGCTTGCCGGCGGCACGACGCTGGTCGACCTCGCCAAATGCGGCGTCGCCGAACCCTCGACCGTTATCGACATCAGCCATATCGAGGGGCTCAGCGCCATCGACGTCACCGCCGACCGCGCTATGATCGGCGCGCTGGCGAAGATGAGCCATGTCGCCGACCATGCCGGGATCAAAACTTGCTTCCCGGCCGTCTCGGAGGCTCTGTGGCAGGCGGCCTCGGCGCAGCTGCGCAACATGGCGACCATCGGCGGCAACCTGATGCAGCGCACGCGCTGTCCCTATTTTCGCGACCCAGCCAACTTCCCGGCCTGCAACAAGCGCGCGCCGGGCAGCGGCTGCTCGGCGATCGGCGGGGTGACGCGGGGCCATGCGGTGCTCGGCACCAGCGAGGCCTGCATCGCCACCTATCCAGGCGACCTCGCGATTGCGCTCGTCGCCTTCGACGCCGAGGTCCATCTCGGCGAGCGCAGGCTAAAGGTCGAGGACTTCTTCCTCGCGCCCGGCGCGACCGCCGAGCGCGAGCACGACATCCGCCCCGGCGAGGTGATCACGGCGATCGAGATCCCGGGCTCGGCAGCGGCCAGACGCTCGACCTATCTCAAGGTTCGCGACCGCCAGTCCTACGAATTCGCGGCGGCGAGCGCGGCGATAGGGCTGGAGCTCGAAGGCGACGGTCGCACCATCCGCGACATCCGCGTCGCGCTCGGCGGCGTCGCCACCAAGCCGTGGCGCGCGCGGGCAGTCGAAAACGAGCTCAAAGGCAAGACGTTGACCGAGGCCACCGTGCGCAAGGCGAGCGAACTCGCCATGGAAGGCGCCGTCGACCATGGCGCCAACCACTACAAGATCGAGCTCGCGCCGCGCGTCGTCGCGCGCGCCATCCTCAATTTGGGAGAGACGGCATGACCGTTCATGAGATGAAACATGCGGCTTCGGACAGCGCCCGCCTCGAGGCGGTGGGCGGGCGGCTGTCGCGTGTCGACGGCCCGGCCAAGATCACCGGCGCGGCGCACTACGCGGTCGAGCAGCAACTCGAAGGGCTGGCGCACGCAGTGATGATAGAAAGCACCATCGCCGCCGGAACGGTGGTGGCCATCGACAGCAGAGCGGCGGAGACAGCGCCCGGCGTGCTTCTGGTGCTGACGCCCGACACTATCATGGAGTTGAAGGGCGCTTCGGATTGGCTCGGCAACCCGCCGTCGCAACAGACCTATTGCCCGCTTGCCCGCACGGTCACCTATTCCGGCCAGCATATCGCCGCGGTGGTGGCCGAGACCTTCGAGCAGGCGGTCGCGGCGGCCGCCCTCGTCAAGGTGACCTATGACGAGACGCCGGCGATCGTCGACCTCAGCGACCCCAAGGCCGGCGACGGCATCCCGATCGACGCCATGACCAAGGAGTGGGGCGACGCTCAAGGTGCCTTCGCCGCCTCGCCGGTGCGCGTCTGCGCGGCCTACAAC
Source organism: Mesorhizobium sp. M4A.F.Ca.ET.050.02.1.1 (assembly GCF_003997725.1). Classification (NCBI taxonomy): domain Bacteria; kingdom Pseudomonadati; phylum Pseudomonadota; class Alphaproteobacteria; order Hyphomicrobiales; family Phyllobacteriaceae; genus Mesorhizobium; species Mesorhizobium sp. M4A.F.Ca.ET.050.02.1.1. The sequence continues at coordinate 1,862 of NZ_RZSG01000232.1, read as the reverse complement.
ACGCCGCGCGAATTCCAGGCGGCGATGGAACCGCATGGGCTGATCGCCCGCTGGCAGGGCGAGGCGCTCACCATCTGGGAGCCCAGCCAATGGCTGGACGGCATGGCGCGCACCTATGCCGAATGGTTCGCGATCCCGTTCGAGAATGTGCGGCTGGTCTCGCCCTATATCGGCGGCGGCTTTGGCTCGAAGGCGCTGGCGCTCGCCCACAGCGCGGTGGCGGCGGCCTCGGCGAAGATGCTCGGACGACCGGTGAAGCTGGTGCTGACCCGGCCGCAGAATTTCACCTCCTATGGCGGCCGCGCCGCGACCCGCCAGACGGTGGCGATCGGCGCAGACAAGGACGGCCGCATCCAGTCGATCGTGCATCGCGGCGTCAACGAGACGGCGGTCGATGGCATGTGGGTCGAGCCGCTCGGCTCCGTCACCTCGATCATGTACGCCACGCCCAACTTCTCCTCGAAGCAGAATGTGGTGCGGGTGAACACCGTGGTGCCCGGCGCCAAGCGCGCGCCGGGCGAGAACCCCAGCGCCTTCGGCATCGAATGCGCCATCGACGAGCTCGCCTATGAGGTCGGCATCGATCCGCTGGAAATCCGGCTGAGGAACTACGCCGAACAGGATCCGCACGCCAGGAAGGCGTGGTCGACCAGGCAGTTGCGCGAGGCCTTCGCAGCCGGCGCCGAGGCGTTCGGCTGGGGGAAGCGTTCGCCAATGCCGCGCTCGATGCGCGACGGCCACCAGCTGATCGGCTGGGGCGTGGCGGCCGGCACCTATCCGGTGCGGCGCGCCCATGGCGAGGCGGTGGTGAATATCCTCGCCGACGGTTCGGTCGAGGTCGAAAGCTCCTCCATCGACATGGGCCAGGGCACCTACACGATCCTGGCGCAGACTGCGGCCGAGACGCTCGGCGTGCCGGTCGAGCATGTGTCGGTGAAGCTGGGGGATTCCCACTTCGCCCGCGCCGGCGTCGCCGGCGGCTCGCGCCTTGCCGGCGTCATGACGGGCGCGGTCTACAAGGCGGCGAGCCAGGCGCTGGACGAGCTGATCGGGCTGGCGATCGCCGATCCGGGCTCGCCCTTCCATGCGCTGCAGGCGAACACACTGGTGGTCAAGGACGGTCGCATCGCCTCGCCGCGCGGCGACGGTCCCGAGATCCCGATCGCCGAGCTTCTGTCCGCCGTCGGTCGTGAACGGATCGAGGCCAAGGGCGATACCATGCCGGCGAACGCGACGGCTGAGGAGCGCTACCGGAACTACACCACCATCGCCGTGTCGATCCCGCACACCGAGGGCGACTATTCACGCCACTCCTGGTGCGCGCATTTTGTCGAGGTCAGGGTCGACGAGGATTTCGGCACGGTGCGGGTGTCGCGTGTCGTGTCGGCGCTGGATTCCGGCCGGCTCTACAATCCGAAGCTGGCGGAAAGCCAGTGGAAGGGCGGCATCATCATGGGCATCGGCCAGGCGCTGCTGGAGGAAGGCATGGTCGACCGCCGCCATGGCCGCATCGTCAACGGCAACCTCGCCGACTACATGATCCCGACCAACGCCGACATCCCGGACATCGAGACGATCTCGGTCGGTATCCCCGACCCGCATTCGTCAGTGCTCGGCGGCAAGGGCGTCGGCGAGCTCGGCATCGTCGGCGTCGCCCCGGCGATTGCGAACGCGGTGTTCCATGCGACGGGCAAGAGGATCAGGGATCTGCCGATCACGCTGGAGAAGTTGATTTAAGGCTGACGCGAGCCCTGCCCTGCCGGGCATCTCCCCCTTAAGGGGGAGATTTGCGGTTTCAGCGCTGGCGCGCACCCTCGCAGCGTTCGAAATTGGCGAAGGCGGCGGAGCGAATAATCTCCCCC
>NZ_RZSG01000231.1:0-7980 GCF_003997725.1 Mesorhizobium sp. M4A.F.Ca.ET.050.02.1.1 | reverse complement strand
GGCGGGACCTTCGGCCTATCTGCAGGCGGCGCTCCATGCCGGCGAACTGCCGGGCGTGGTCGCCATCGACGCGCTGATGCCGATGCTCGCAAGAGCCGAGGCCGAGGGCCGCATCAGGGGCGACATCACCATCGTGCCCTGGGCCAACCCGATCGGTCGCGCCCAGTACCATTTCGGCGAACATCAGGGCCGCTTCCATCTCGGCACGCGCAACAACTTCAACCGCGGCTTTCCGCTGCTTGCCGCACCGGACGCTTCGCTCTTGCCCGATACCAGGCTCGGCACGCCCGACCAACGGCTGAAGATCAGGCTGCTGCAGCTCTCGCTCGGCCACAACATCGTGCTCGACCTGCATTGCGACGACGAGGGCCTGCCCTACCTCTACATCCACGCCAGCCTGTGGCCGGCGATGGCCGATTGCGCGGCGGCCATGGGCGTCGATGCGGTGCTGCTGTGGAACGAGGACACCGACGGCACCTTCGAGGGCGCCTCGATCATGCCTTATCAGAATGTCCCGGCGGATGTGGCGCGTTTCGACCGGCGGGTCGCCACCACGGTCGAATATCGCGGCGTGCTCGACGTCGACGGCGAATTGGCCGCTTCCGATGCCGAGGGGCTCTATCGGCTGCTGGTCGCGCGCGGCGTTGTCACCGACCCCGCCTTGGCCACGCCCGGCCCCTTCACCGGCACCGTGGCGCCGCTGGAAAACATCGACATGATGCCGGCGCCGAAGGGTGGCGCGGTCGTCTATGACGTGAAGCCCGGCGACCGCGTCGCCAAGGGCGCGCGGCTCGCCAAAATCGTCCACGCCCCGGGCGAAACGGGCGGCAGCACGGAAGTGTTCGCGCCCCAGGCCGGCCTCATCCTGACGAGGCGTTCGCGGCGCATCATCCGCGCCGGCGAGGACCTGCTGAAGCTGGTTGGCGACAGGAGAAGCGACGATGCAAGGTCGGGGACGCTGGAGGACTAAGCGAGCGAGGCTTTTACCAGCCTCGTGGAATCCAGTTGCGCGGCCGACCATTCGCCGCTATGGGAATCGCCATGAACATGCGCTCGAACAAGACCATTTGGTGGTGGGCTCGCTGACAGCGGCCTGTTCGAACGCGTGCGCGTGAAAAGAGAGGGTGGCCGCAACGGAATGTCCGGGCGGCCATTTGTTTTTTGAAGCCATCCCCGGGTCCGTTGCCCCAAGAAGCTGAAATAGCAAGACGCTGATGGAGACGGCAATGACGACAAGAGTTCTGGACAACGGGGCCGAGCGCTTCGTCACAGCGGGTGGCGTGGCGATCACCCGCGACCGCCAGGAGCAGCCCTATGAAGGCGCCATCGACGCCTATGTCGACGGGCTGAATTCCCGGCGCGGCGCGGTGTTTTCCTCGAATTACGAGTATCCGGGCCGCTACACGCGCTGGGACACCGCCATCATTGATCCGCCGCTGGTGATTTCCGCGCGCGGACGCGCCATGCGCATCGAGGCGCTGAACGGACGCGGCGAAGTGCTTTTGCCGGTGATCGCCAAGGCGCTGGACGGTCTTGCCGAGGTCTCCATCGCCGAAACGTCGCCAAGGCTCATCCGCCTCGAGGTTGCCAAGCCAGGCCGCGTCTTCACCGAGGAAGAGCGCAGCCGCGTACCTTCGGTATTCACCGTGCTGCGCGCCATTACCGCTTTGTTCAAGACCGAGGAAGACGCCAATCTAGGCCTCTACGGCGCCTTCGGCTACGATCTCGCCTTCCAGTTCGACCCGGTCGACTACAAGCTCGAGCGCAGAGAGAGCCAGCGCGATCTGGTGCTGTTCCTGCCTGACGAGATCTTGGTCGTCGACCACTATTCGACCAAGGCCTGGACCGACCGCTATGACTATTCCGGCAAGGGTTTCTCGACGGAGGGGTTGCCGCGCGACGCCGCCGTCGAGCCGTTCAGGACCGCCGACCGCATCCCGCCGCGCGGCGACCACGAGCCCGGCGAATACGCCAACCTGGTGCGCCGGGCGATGGACAGCTTCAAGCGCGGCGACCTGTTCGAGGTCGTGCCCGGCCAGATGTTCTACGAGCGCTGCGAAACCGAGCCTTCCGAGATTTCGCGCAAGCTGAAGGCGATCAACCCCTCGCCCTATTCCTTCTTCATCAACCTCGGCGAAGGCGAGTATTTGATCGGCGCCTCGCCGGAGATGTTCGTGCGCGTCAACGGCCGGCGCGTCGAGACCTGCCCGATCTCGGGCACGATCAAACGCGGCGACGACGCCATTTCGGACTCCGAGCAGATCCTGAAGCTGCTCAACTCCAAGAAGGACGAATCCGAGCTCACCATGTGCTCGGACGTTGACCGCAACGACAAATCGCGCGTCTGCGATCCGGGCTCGGTGCGTGTCATCGGCCGCCGCCAGATCGAGATGTATTCGCGCCTGATCCACACCGTCGACCATATCGAGGGGCGGCTGCGCGAAGGCATGGATGCCTTCGACGCCTTCCTGTCGCATGCCTGGGCGGTCACCGTCACCGGCGCGCCGAAGCTCTGGGCCATGCGCTTCATCGAGCAGAACGAGAAGAGCCCGCGCGCCTGGTATGGCGGGGCGATCGGCATGGTCAACTTCAACGGCGACATGAACACCGGGCTGACGCTGCGCACCATCCGCATCAAGGACGGCATCGCCGAGGTACGCGCAGGCGCCACGCTGCTCTTCGACAGCGTTCCCGAGGAAGAAGAAGCCGAAACCGAACTGAAGGCATCCGCCATGCTATCCGCCATCCGCGACGCCAAGACCGGCAATGCCGTTGGCGCCGAACGCACCGCCGCGCGCGTCGGCGACGGCATCAACATCCTCCTGGTCGACCACGAGGACTCCTTCGTCCACACGCTCGCCAATTACTTCCGCCAGACCGGCGCCAATGTTTCCACCGTGCGCACGCCCGTGCCGGAGGAGGTTTTCGAGCGGCTGAAGCCGGACCTCGTCGTGCTCTCGCCTGGCCCTGGCACGCCGAAGGACTTTGATTGCGCCGCCACGATCAAGAAGGCAAGAGCCCGCGACCTGCCGATCTTCGGCGTCTGCCTCGGCCTGCAGGCGCTGGCTGAAGCCTATGGCGGCGAGCTCCGGCAGTTGCATATACCGATGCACGGCAAGCCGTCGCGCATCCGCGTCTCCAAGCCCGGCGTCATCTTCTCCGGCCTGCCCAAGGAAGTGACCGTCGGCCGCTACCACTCGATCTTCGCCGATCCAGTGCGCCTCCCCGACGATTTCCTGGTCACCGCCGAGACCGAGGACGGCGTCATCATGGCCTTCGAGCACCGCAAGGAGCCGATCGCCGCCGTGCAGTTCCATCCGGAATCGATCATGACGCTCGGCCACAATGCCGGCATGCGCATCATCGAGAACATCGTTGCGCATCTGCCGCGCAAGGCCAAGGAAAAGGCAGCCTAGCAGCGATGGCCGCAACGGAAGACATGACGGCGGCCGCGGCAAAAGCCGCAGCCAAGCGCAAGGTCGCCAGCCTTGCCTTCTGGTCGATCGTCATCGCCTTCCTGGTGATGGGGTTGAAGTTTGTCGCCTGGCAGATGACCGGCTCGGTCGCCCTCTATTCCGACGCGCTGGAATCGATCGTCAACGTCATCACGGCGACCGCCGCTCTCTGGGCCATCCGCATCAGCCACAAACCAGCCGACAGCGACCATCCTTTCGGTCATCACAAGGCCGAATATTTTTCGGCGGTGCTCGAGGGCGTGCTGATCGTCGTGGCGGCGATGCTGATCATAGCCAAGGTGTGGCAGTCGCTGCAGAACCCGGCACTGATCGAACAGCCCTGGGAGGGCTTGATGATCAACGGCGGCGCTGCTGTGGTCAACGCCGCATGGGCCTTGGTGCTGATCCGCAACGGCCGCGCCGAACGATCGCCGGCATTGGTCGCCGACGGTCAGCACATCATGACCGACGTGCTGACCTCGGTCGGCGTCATCGTCGGCCTTGTTGCCGCGGTGATGACTGGGTGGCGGATTCTCGACCCGCTGCTTGCGCTGCTCGTGGCGCTCAACATCCTCTACCAGGGCTGGAAGCTTACTGGAGAATCGTTGAGCGGCCTCATGGACCGTGCCGTGGATACGCAGGAGCATATGCGCATCCGCGACATCATCTCGGCCAATTCGAAGGGAGCGCTGGAGGTGCACGACCTCAAGACGCGCATCGCCGGCCGCGCCACTTTCATCGAATTTCACATGGTCGTCGACGCCGGTATGACGGTGGGCGACAGTCATGTCATCTGCGACCGCATCGAGGACGCGCTGAAGGCCGAAATCCCCTCGGTGCGCGTCACCATCCATGTCGAGCCTGACGATGAGGCGAAGCTGCCCAAGGGCACCACGGCGGTGCCGTTCGCCTAATTTCGCCCCAAGCTTACACTGCGAAGGTCTGTCGAGATTCAGGTCAGGCCGAGTCGAGAACGGTGACTTCCGAGAACCGGAGCGGAGCGTACTTGAAGTACGTGAGCACCGGAAGCGCAGGAAGTTGCCGTTCGCAGGCCGGCCTCACCTGAATATCGATGGACCTAAGGTGCGCAGGCCGCCTGCGGCATCGGATTCAGCCGATAGACCTTGTCGTCCGACGTCGTCTTGCCATCCGCCGCCTTCGAGCAGAGATCGACGATGGCGAGCGCGCTGTTGGGGTTGGCCAGCATCATCGTGCCGTTGGCGCCGCGTTTCAGGAAAATCTCCTTCTGCGAGACGTCGCAGGCAAAATCGCTGATCTTCGAGCTTGCCGCGCAGCGCCACTGGTCGGCCTCGCCCTGGCATAAATAGGTCTGCGTGACCTTGCCCGACTTCTGCCTGGTCGTCACCGAAATGGCGATGTCGGCGCCGTCCGGCCAGTTGGCCACATCGCCGCCTGAAGCGTAGGAGGCTAGTTCGACCGGCCCGCGGAAAACCCGGATCGACTGCGTCACCTGGTCGGGGTGCGACTTCAGATGCGCGGCGTCGTAGTCGCGGCCATAGCAGAACGCCTGGTCGGGCTTCAGCCGCTCGCGCAGCGGCGCCCCGAGCGCCGGATCGATCGGATCGATGCGCGCGAATTCCGCCTTGCAGGTGGCGGCCGGCATCGGGTCGAGGCGGAAATTGTCGTCCTCGCTGCCCAGCGCCTGCTTGTTGTACTGCGCCGCGCCGAGTTCCTCCTCCGCGCCGGCGTCGAGATAGACATCGGGCTGTACGTTGGAGACGATCAGCCGGCCTTTGTCGTCGACCTTGAGTGAAGCGAGCGTGCGGTCGCATTCCATGCCGCAATGGATCGGGCCGCTCTTGCCGTCCTCGGATTGACGATTGCACCAGCCAGCTGCCCATTCCGGCTTCTTGGTGCCGCGCACCGTGGTGGTGAGAAAGCCATCATAGGCGGCGCCGCCAATCGTGCTCGGCTCCTCGTTCGGCCGGCTGACCGGATCGTGGCCATAGTAGAAGAAGATGCGCGCCACTTTCTGCTTTGGATGCGCCTTGAGGTGCGCCGCGTCGTAGACGCGTCCGAAACAGGCATCGGCGCCGTTGGGGCTGAGTTCCGTCAGCTTGGGAGTGTCATCGGCAAGAGCCGCGCCGACAACGAACAATGCAGCGCCAAGCGCCGCGCCCACCGCTATCCTCGACGTCATGTGACCCTCCTCCCATCGACAGGACGTGACTGCGATTCATGCTAGTCTAGGAGCAGTTCCGGGAAAAGCGTGTAACGGTTTTCCATAGGGAATTGCGTAGAAACAAATAGTTAGCGAGGCCGGGGCCACGCAGGACCATAGTGCCCGGCTGGTGGAGGAAGAGCGATGCTGCGCCGAGATATTTTCCGTGCCGGTCTTGCCGGGGCCGCCGGCCTTTTCGGACTGCGCCAGGTCAAGGCGGCTGCCGCGGAGGAGGAAAGGCTGAAGGTCGCCTATCACCTCAGCGACGTCGACAAGGCCAATTTCGTCCTCGGCAACATCAAGAACCATTACGAAGGCACCGGCGGCAATGTCGACATCGTGCTTGTCGTGCATGGCCCGGCCCTTGCGGCCTTTAAGACCAAGGCCGCATCCGGCGCTACGTCCAGCCGGTTTGCCGGGCTGGTCCAGAAGGGGCTGGTTCCGCAAGCCTGCGGCAACACCATGCATGGCATGGACATCACGCTTGCCGACCTGCTCGCCGGCTTCCAGGTCGCCGACAAGGGCGGCGTCGTCAAGCTCGCCGAATTGCAGCGCCAGGGCTACATCTATCTCCGGCCCTGACGGCGGGAAGGCTTGAACGCGAGGCCGCCGATAGCCTACGAAAGACGCGGGATTTCGGAGACCAACCAGCATGACGACACTTGTCATTCCCGACCTCGCCGGCAGGGCGGTGCTCGTCACCGGCGCGTCGACCGGGATCGGCGCGTCGCTTGCCCGCGCCTATGCCGCGCAGAAATGCCGCGTCGCACTGCACTACAACTCAAGCCGTGAGGCCGCCGAAAAGCTCGGCCGAACCATTCGCGACAGCGGCGGCGAGGTCTTCTTGACCCAGGGCGACTTCTCAAAGCCCACCGACGTTGAGCGTGTCGTCGAGGAAAGCGCCGAGCATTTCGGCCGCCTCGACGGTCTCGTCAACAATGCCGGCGGCATGCTCGGCCGGGTTGCCTATGCCGACCAGACCGAGGCGCATTACGACGCGGTGATGGACCTTAATGCGCGATCCGTGCTGACCGCCTCGCGCAAGGCGATACCGTGGCTGAAGCGCCAGGGCGGCTTCATCGTCAACACCTCCTCGATCGCTGCCCGCAACGGCGCCGGCGGCGGCGCCGGCCTCTATGGCTCGGCCAAGGCCTTCGTCTCCAACGTGACGCGCGGCATGGCCAAGGAGTTGATCGGCTTCGGCATCCGCGTCAACGCCGTGGCCCCCGGCACCATCCTGACACCCTTTCACGAGCGCTATTCGACCGAGGAGCAGATCAAGGGCATGGTCGCTACCATTCCGCAGGGCCGCGCCGGCACCGCCGAGGATTGCGTCGGCGCCTATCTGTTCCTGTCATCCGACCTCATGAGCGGCTACATCACCGGCCAGGTGATCGAGGTGAATGGCGGCCAGTTGATGCCGTGAGGCGCCGACTGCATACTCTTGTCGCGCAACCGGAGGGAGATACAAGGAATGTACGGACTGATCGGCAAGATGCGGGCGGCGCGCGGCCAGCGCGACGCGGTCATGGACGTGTTGCGCGAGAGCACCGTCGCGCTCCCCGGCTGCCTGAGCTACATCATTGCCACCGACCCGGCCGACGCCGACGCCATCTGGGTCACCGAAGTATGGACCGATCAGGCGAGCCACAAGACGTCATTGCAATTGCCCGAAGTGCAGGCGGCGATCGCCAAGGCGCGCCCCTTCATCGCCGGCTTCGAATTCCAGGTCGAGACCCATCCGGTCGGCGGCTTCGGCCTGCCCGCCGGCAACACAGGCTGACGCTGGAGCAACGCAAATCAGGACTTTTGCGCGGGAAATGGGTTCGCATTTGTCCCCGCCCGGTCTAAGAGCCGGATATGGACTCCTCGCCAGAACAACCACCCGTTGATCGCATGGCGCGACTCCGTCCGCCGCGGCAATGGCTGGTGCTGCTGGCGTTCTCGCTGCTGTTCGCCAGCGCGCTGGAAGCCGCCGCTCTGCCGGCGGCGCTGCTGATCGGACCGATGCTGGCGGCGATCCTTGCCGGAACCAACGGCGCCACGGTGCGCGTGCCCCGCCCCCTGTTCGGCTCGGCGCAAGCCGTCGTCGGCTGCCTCGTTGCCGCTTCCATCTCCGCCGACATATTCCCCGTCTTCTACAAGGAATGGCCGCTTTTCCTCGGCGCCGTCATTGCGACCGTCACCGCCTCCAGCCTGCTTGGCTGGCTGATCAGCCGCTGGCGCATATTGCCCGGCACCACAGCCGTCTGGGGCTCGTCGCCGGGAGCGGCCACCGCCATGGTGCTGATGGCGGGCGCCTTCGGCGCCGACCAGCGGCTCGTCGCCTTCATGCAGTATCTG
>NZ_RZSG01000230.1:0-7998 GCF_003997725.1 Mesorhizobium sp. M4A.F.Ca.ET.050.02.1.1 | reverse complement strand
TCCTCACACCGGCGGCAGGCCCCGCCTTCGCGTCGCTCAATCCGCCGGCAGGTGCCGTCGAAGGCGCGTCGACCACGATCAAGACCGGGCGTTTGCCGATGCCGCAGATCGATTTCGCCTGCAAGGGCCAGGCTTGGGGCGCCGAGAGCGCGGACTGTCTGCGCGCCATTGCCGAGCAGTCCGGCAAGCATAGGGAACGCGCGGTGCGCATGATCGCCAATGCCGCGCCGCTGACCAGCACGCCGAACGTCTTCTGACTTGTCGAACGTGATCCGCGAAACAGTTCCCCGCTTCGCGATCACGCTTTGACCTCCCCAGAGCGCTCCTCCTGCGCTCAAGTCAGGCTCCCACCGCATCGTCGGTTGGGAGCCTCTTTTTTTCGGTCTGTCGATATTCAGGTGAGGCCGGCCTGCTAACGGCGAGTTCCTGCGCTTGCTCCAGTATCTTTGAACGGCTGGATGTCAGCTCTCCACGGCAGCCTGCTCGGCGATGGCCGAAAGCACGCCGCGCACGTCCAGCGTGCTGAACGGCTTTTCCAGGATCTGCGGCCGCTGATGCGGCGGCAGCGCCTCGATCTCGGCCTTGGCGCCGATCAGGTCGCCGGTGACCAGCACGAAGCGCTGCGCCAGCGCCGGCCGTTCGGCGAGCAACTCGCGATAGATTGCGATGCCGCTGGTGCCGGGCATGCGCAAATCGGAAAAGACGATGTCGGGCGGCATCTGGCCGCTGAGGATCGCCGCCGCCGACGTCCACGCCGGCACGACGCGCGACTTGACGCCCATCAGCTCCAGTATGTCGGAGAGCGAGCCGGCGACATCGGGCTCGTCGTCGATGATCAGCGCGTGGCGCAGGCCGCTTGAGCGCGCCGGTCCTTCGCTGCCAGCGGCCGCGCCGGCAGTGATCGCCGGCAGCTGGACCACGAAACGCGCGCCGTGCGGCTGCACCTCCTCGAACCAGATGTTGCCGTTGTGCCGCTCGATGATCGACTTCGAGATCGACAGGCCGATGCCTGTGCCGACGCCGATCGGCTTGGTGGTGAAATAGGATTCGAAGATGCGTGAACGGATCGCTTCCGGCACGCCAGGGCCGTTGTCCTCGACGGAGAAGCCGGGATTGCCGCGATCGCTGCGAAACGTGCGCACCTTGATCAGCCGGTCGCCTGCGACGCCAGCCAACGCATGCTGACTGTTGACGAGGAAGTTGGCGGCCACCTGCGTGACATGGTCGGCATCGGCCATGGCCAGCAGCGGGCCGACGGCGAACTCGGTGTCGATGATGATGCCGCTGGAGCGCGCGCCATAGGCTGTCACTTCGAGCGCGGCGCGGATCACCTGGTTGAGGTCGGTCTCTGCCTGCTCGGTCGGATGCAGGCGCACCATCGACAGGAAGCTCTTGACGATGCGGCCGCAGCGCTCGGCGGCTGCGCGTACCTTCTCGGCGCGCACCTTGGTCTGCGGGTCGGTGGCGAACTCATGCAACAGCGTCGATTGCGCGACGACCACGGCAAGGGGGTTGTTCAGCTCGTGCGAGACGCCGGCCAGCAGCGAACCCATGGCGGCCATCTTCTCGTTCTGGTGCAGCTTCTCGCGCTGGCGGCCGATTTCCTCCTCGGCGCGCAGCTTGTCGCGCAAATCGCGGATCGAGCCGAAGATCAGCCTGCGGTCGGCAACCCGCATCTCGGTCGCCGTCAGTTCGATCGGGAACACCTCGCCGGCGGCATTCTGGGTCACGGTCTCGAGCCGCTGGCCAACCATTGGCGCGCCGCGGCCCGACATGTATTCGGCGCCCGAGGCATAGCCCTTGCGGTAGTAGATCGGAACGATGGTGTCGAGCAGGTCCTTGCCGAGGATGTCGCTGCGCGGGAAGCCGAACATCTTCTCGGCCGCCGGATTGAACTCGATGATCGAGCCGGTCTCGTCGATGACGACGATGGCGTCGAGCGAAGCCTGCAGCATGGTGCGGCGGATAACCTCACTGGCATGGGCGTCGGAGGGCGAGTGCTCGATGGCATCGCCGATGGCCAGCGCGATGATGTGCAGCGTCGCCTCTTCCTCATCGGTCCATTCGCGCTCGGCGACACAATCGTTGACCGCCAGCGTGCCCCAGAGATGGCCATGCGCGAAGACCGACACCGACAGGAACGACTTGATATTCTGCTTCTCGAAGTCGGCTCTCAGGAAGCCGTCGAGATCGCGGGTATGGCCGGCAAAGACCTTGCCTTGCCGCTCGTCCTCCTGCAGCCGCTCCAGCAACGGGTCGGAATTGATGATCGACTGCATGATGACGGTGGGCGAGGCGAGTTCGCCGCCGAATTCGGGATCGATCCAGTAGGCCGAGACCGACTGGGCGAAGCCCTGGCCCGGAAGCTCGCGAAGCCGAAACAGAATGCCGCGCTGGCAATCCATGGCGCGGCAGAGCGTCTCCAGGATGATGTCCATCTCGCGCTGCCAGTCACCGGCCTCGCGCAGCCGGCGCACGACGCGGACGGCCGCCATCGCCGCGCCCTGGCGGGTGGCTTGCATATCCGTTCGGGCGGCTTCGGCTGTCATGTTCAATACGTCACCCAGGGCCAGATCGGCAGGATATGAAATTCAGCACACAGTTCGAAAATCGATCGTGGGTTCCCGGAGGAACCATATGCAGGACAAAAATGCTACAGCGTTCTTTGCGCATCCGGAAGGACACGCGCCAGCCGGATTCCGGATATCGAAGGTCACCGGCCGTCATGGCCGAATGACGGCGGCCTCACAGTTCGGGCCGCTGCGGTTCAGGCTCAGTTGCCCTCGCCGCTCGGCAGCGAGAAGATATAGCCCTCGCCGCGCACCGTGCGCAGGAACTTCGGGTTGGCGGGGTCGGTCTCGATCTTCTTTCGCAGCCGCATGATGCGGATGTCGACCGCCCGCGAAGATTCCGGGTCCTCGACGAAGCCGATCGCTTCGGAGATCGCCGCTCGTGTCAGCAGACGGTTGGCGCGCGTCAGGAAGACTTCCAGTACGTCGAACTCGCTTTTGGCCATGTCGACGACCGCGCCGTTGGCACCGGTGACCAGCCTGCCGTCGAGATCGGCGTGGAATGAGCCGAAGCTCATGCGGCGGCCGGCAGAGGCCGGTTCGGGCTTGGCGGCCTGCGGCTCGGCCGGCTGCGGCACGCGGCGCAGCACGCTGCGCACCCGGGCCAGCACCTCGCGCAGTTCGTAAGGCTTGACGATGTAGTCGTCGGCGCCGAGCTCGAGCCCGACGATGCGATCAAGCGCGGTGCCGGCCGCGGTGGCATAGATGATGCCGATCGGGGTCTTGGAGCGCAGCCAGCGGCCGAACGACAGGCCGTCCTCGCCAGGCATGGCTATGTCGAGGATGGCGAGATGAAAGGATTGCGTCTCAAGCAGGTTCCGCGCCGCGGCGGCACTTTCGGCCGTCGCCACCTCATAGCCGCTGGCGCCGAGATACTCGGCGACGGCATCCCTCAGGTCAGGCTCGTCCTCGACGACGACAATTCTTGCCCGCACTATGCTCTGGCTCCCGCTTTCAGCGGAAAGTAGATTGGGTATAAACATGATGTCCAGCACTCATCTTGAGATGTCTGTCGCAGGGTGGAGAAAAATGGCCGCACGATCCGTCATCGCGCTCGTTTCCGTCGCCGAAGTGGTGGCGGGCGACCTTGCCGACCATCTCGAGCGGCGCGGTCATGACGTGCGCGCGGCGCGCCAGCCCTGGGAAGCGGAATCGCTGCTTTCGGCCAAAGGCATCGACGTGGTGGTTGTCGGCGACAGCCTGAGCCAGGCTGAGGGGCGCGATCTGCTTCGGCGTTATGGCGGCGAGGGCGGACCCGACTTCATCCTGATCTGCCGGCCGACCGACCTGGTCGACAAGGTGCTGGCGCTCGAGCTCGGTGCCGCCGACGTCGTCGAGAGCCCGCTCAACGTCAGGGAACTGGCCGCGCGCATCGGCGGCCTGCTGGCGCGGCGCGGCAGGGCCGCCGGGGAACTGATCGTGCTGGAGAACGCAACCGTCGATCTGAGGTCGGCGATGGTCATGCACCGCTCGGGCGCGGAAGACCAGCTTTCGCCCGGCCAGGTGGCGCTGCTCAAGCTGTTTCTGGCAAGTCCCCGCAAGGTGCTGACGCGCGACGACATCATCGCCGCGGCGCCGGCCGAAAACGCCGACGCCTTCGACCGCTCGATCGATTCGCGCATCGTGCGGCTGCGCCGCAAGCTCGACACCGAAACCATCACCACGATACGCGGCGCCGGCTACCGGTTCGACCCGCCGACGCAGCGCGTCGATTGAATCAGCCAGACTGTTCGATTGTTTCAGCATCGGACCGGTTTCCATTCTGGTCCGATGCTCTCGCTCAGCGCAGCACGATGGCCGAAGGGCCGGATGGCGCATCGCTGGCGACGGCGACCACCTCAGCCTGGGCACGGTCCCGCAAGAGGACGGTGGCAAGGCCGGCAAAGCCCAGAAGGCCTTGTGCGTAAAGCAATGCGGAAAGCACGGCTGCGGCAGATTTCGTGTTCATTGGCTCCATCCCTTCAACTTGTGGTTCCGCTTCAGGAAACCCCCGAAGCGCCCGCGCCGCCCACGGAGCCCCCCGCAGCGGCGCGGGCCTTCGGTCCTCTCGGCAGCAAGTAGCCGGAGGCGCCGCGCATCCACTTCAGCCGAAGGCCGACCCGCCAGAGGGCCTTCAGCCGGTTAACGCGCAGGCTGGACACGATCCAGACCGTGGCGATGAACAGCGCGGCATGCAGCGTCGAAATCTCGCCGGAATTCATGGCCGCAAGTGTCGTCGCCGGGTTGCCGGCAACAGAGCCGACACCGCCGAGGACGATTGCAGCGACGCTTGTCCGGAGAAGCCAGGAGCGTAGGTTCGTTTTCCTGCCCATTTTCGTTTTGCTGTCGTCTGTTCCCGTTGCGTCAACTGTGCTGCCGGCTTGTATCGGGATCATGCCGCACGAGTCGCGCTTTGTTGCAATCTGGTTTCGGCGCAGGTCGTATCGCTTTCATATCAGAGGCATAGGTGCTTTCGTCTGGGGGCTTTGCAGCCTGATGCCGATAACGAAGCGTTAACTATATGCCCTGTCCCCCGATCACGCCCCTCGTCGGGCGGTTAACCACGGGAAACAGATTCGAAACAAATGTGAGCATCAAGCGAAATTGGCTTGAAACATCACCCAGCGATAAATCCGCCATCGAATTGGAGCCGGCCGGACCGGCAGAGAGAGGGGACATCGCCATGCACGCCACCATTTCCGCCAAGCTTATCAACATCACCGCCGCTGCGTTCACCGGCGCGGCCCTGCTTTTCGGCGCCGGCAGCGGCGCCGCCCACGCCAACCAGATCGTGGCCAAGGTTTCGCTGTCTCAGCAGACCATGGAGGTCACCGTCGATGGCCGGCCGACCTTCGCCTGGAAGGTGTCGACCGGCGACCGGGCGCACATCACGCCGACTGGATCCTTCAAACCGACCCGCATGCACGAGATGTGGTATTCGAAGAAGTACGACAACGCGCCGATGCCGCATTCGGTGTTCTTCAGCGGCGGTTATGCCGTGCATGCGACCTATGCCATCAAGCGTCTCGGACAGCCGGCCTCGCACGGCTGCGTGCGGCTGCACCCGGATGCCGCGGCCGATTTCTACCAGCTCGTCGAGGCCTTTGGCCCGTCGAATACCAGCATCGTCATCGTCAAGTAGCAGGCTGTGGTCGAAGGCGGCGAAGAGGGTTGGCAAAACCTCCTCTCATCCGTTCCGCCTCCCGCCTGGCATTGCTCTTCCGCGGTAAACGCCCAACCAAAAAAGAGGCCGGAATTTTCCGGCCTCTTTTTTCCTTTGTCGTTCGATTCCGTCAGTCCTGCAGCGCCGGCATCAGGTTCGGATCCGGCTTCTCTGCATGGTGCGGCAGGTCCTTGCTGGCGATGAAGGTGTAGAACATCGGCACCACGAACAGCGTGAACATGGTTCCAACCAGGATGCCGGTGAAGATCACCAGGCCCATTGAATAGCGGGCGGCGGCGCCGGCGCCGCTGGAGATGATCAGCGGCACCACGCCAAGCGCCATCGCCGCCGTGGTCATCAGGATCGGCCGCAGCCGCACCTTGGCCGAAGCGACGATCGCGTCGCGCCGGCGCATGCCGTGGAGCTCACGCTGCTGGTTGGCGAACTCGACCAGAAGGATGCCGTGCTTGGTGATCAGGCCGATCAGCGTGATCAGGCCGACCTGGGTGTAGATGTTGAGCGTGCCCAAGCCGATGTTGAGCGGCACGATCGCGCCAAAGATCGACAGTGGCACCGCCATCATAATGATCAGCGGGTCGCGGAAGCTTTCGAACTGCGCCGCCAGCACCAGGTAGATGACGAGCACAGCCGCAACGAAAGCGATCAGGATGGTGTTGCCCTGCTCCTTCTCCTGCCGCGACTGGCCGGAATAGTCGATGAAGAACGTGCCGGGCAGGCTCTCCTTGGCGATATCCTCGATGGCCTTCAGCCCGTCGCCGGTGGTGACCCCCGGCAGTGGCAGGGCTGTGATCGTCGCCGAGTTGAGCTGGTTGAACTGTTCGATCGCGGCGGGTGCCGCATTGGTCGAGATCTTCACCACCGCCGACAGCGGCACCATCTCGCCCGAGGCGCTGCGCACGAAATACTGGGCGAGCTTCTCGGGGTTGTCGCGGAATTCCTGCGGCACCTGCGGGATAATGTCGTAGCTGTTGGAGTCGCGGTCGAACTGCGCCACCTCGGCGCCGCCGACCAGCAGCGTAAGCGTGCGGCCGATATCGGCGATCGGCAGGTTCAGCGCCGCCGCGCGCTCGCGGTCGATCGTCACCGTCACTTGCGGCGCGTCATAGGACATCGAGTTTTGCACAACGATGAAGCGGCCGGAGGCCTGCGCCTTGTTCTTGATCTGCTCAGCCGCCTCGTAAACTTCGGCGGAGTCGCCCGTGGAACGTACCACAAAGGAGATCGGCAGGCCGCCGCCCGAACCGGGCAGCGTCGGCGGCGCGAAGACGAATGCCTCGACGCCGGCCACCTTGGCAAGCCGGCCGGTGATGTCTTCCTGGATCTCCTTCGAGCTGCGGGTGCGCTCGGCCCAGTCCTTGAAGGCGAAGCCGACAAAGGCGCCGTTGGTGGCGCCGCCGAAGGCGACGGCCGAGAACTGGGCGCGCGTCTCAGGGATGTCCCTGACCAGACCGAGGATCTGGTTGACGTAGGTTTCGGTATAGTCCGACGTCGCGTAGCGCGGCCCGGTCACGATCGAGAGCAGGAAGCCCTGATCCTCCTCCGGCGCCAGTTCGCTTGAGGTCTTGGTGAACATGAAGCCGGTGAGCGCGACCAGCGCGACCACGATCAGTAACGTCACCGGACGGTTTCTCAGCGAGCTGGTGACCATCCGCTCGTAGACGCGCTCGACGCGGCCAAAGGTGCCGTCGACGATGCGCTGGAAACGGCTGTGCGAGCCTGCCTTGAGGATACGTGCCGACATCATCGGCGTGATGGTGATGGCGATGATGCCCGACAGCACAACCGAGCCGGCAAGCGTCACCGCGAATTCCCGAAACAGCGCGCCGGTCAGGCCGCCGGTGAAGGCAAGCGGGGCGAACACCGCCGCCAGCGTGATGGTCATGGCGACGATGGCGGAGAGAATCTCGCGCATGCCGTTGAAGGCCGCCTGCATGGCCGACATGTGGTCCTCTTCCATGTGGCGGTGGATATTCTCCACCACCACGATGGCGTCGTCGACGACGAGGCCAATGGCCAGCACCATGGCGAGCAGCGACAGCAGATTGATCGAGTAGCCGACCGAATACAGCAGGAAGCAGACGCCAATCAGCGAAAGCGGAATGGTCACGATCGGCATCATCACCGAGCGGAACGAGCCGAGAAAGAGCAGGATGACGACGACGACGATCGCCACCGCCTCGCCGATGGTCTTGAATACCTCCTCGATCGAGGCGCTGATCTGCTCGGTGGAATCGTAAACGATCTCGATCGTCATGCCTTGCGGCA
>NZ_RZSG01000022.1:0-24657 GCF_003997725.1 Mesorhizobium sp. M4A.F.Ca.ET.050.02.1.1 | reverse complement strand
GAAGACGCGGTCCTTCATGTGCTTCTGCGGCACGGTCGACCAGCCCCAGGAGGCGATGCCCTTGGTCATCTTGGCGAAGCCGGCCGGCATGTGGATCAGCGGATGCCAGTCCTTGCCGCCGGCTTCCAGCAGCAGCACCGAATTCGAGGGATCCTCGCTGAGCCGGTTGGCGAGAACGCAGCCGGCGGGACCGGCGCCAACGATGATGTAATCGGTCATTGTCTCATCCGTTCAGAGCCGCGGTATGGAGAGCGCACCGTCGACATTGATGATCGAGCCGGTCGAAAAGCCGAACTTGCCGCTGGCAAGCGCGGCCACCACGGCGCCGATATCCGATGCCTCGCCCCAGCGTCTGGCTGGCACCAGACCGCCTTCGATCAGCGCCTCATATTTGGCGGCAACGCCTGATGTCATGTCGGTGCGGATGATGCCAGGCCGCACCTCGAACACGCTGATCCCTTCGGCAGCGAGTCGCAGCGCCAGGGTTTTCACCCACATCGACAGGCCGGCTTTCGAGACGCAGTAGTCGGCGCGTTCCGGCGAGGCCGCTTCGGCGCTGACGGAAGTGATTGTGACGATCGATTTCGGGTGCTCGCCGAGTGTGCCAAGCATGGCCTTGGCGACGGCCTGGCTGAGGAACACCGTACCGCGCAGATTGATGCCGAGGGCGCGATCGAAGTTCTCCGGTTTCAGGTCCAGCAGATCACCGCGCACGACGGCGCCGACGCCGGCGTTGTTGACCAGGCAATCGATGCGGCCGAAGGCGCTCTTCGCGGTTTTGATCAACGCCGCGTGGCCCGCGAGATCGGCGATATCACAGCTTGCGTAGGCGAACTTCGAACCGCGCGCGGTGATATTCTTGGCAAGGCCATCGGCAGGCTTGTCGGCCAAGTCGGCGACGAGGATGTCGAAGCCGGCATCGGCCAATGCCTCGGCGCAGGCCAGTCCGATGCCCCGCGCGCCGCCCGTGATGATGGCCGCCGGGCGGGTCATGCGGCAAGCTCCGTCTTGCGGATGTGCTCGGCCACGCGCAGCGCCTGCGCCGCGATCGACAGCGCCGGGTTGACCGCGGCCGAGGTCGGCAGGAAGCCGCCATCGACGACGAACAGGTTCTGGTGGTCGTAAGCGCGGCAGAAGGGGTCGAGCGGCGAGGTTGCTGGGTCGTTGCCCATCTTCACCGTGCCGCACTGGTGCGAGGGCGTGCGCTTGTCGAAGGGACGCGACAGCACGATCGGATAACCGCAGGCGCGGAAATTTTCGCGCATCACCTTGGTCAGGCCTTCCAGCGACTGCATGTTGGAGCGCCGCCACTGCATGACGATGTCCTTGCCGTCGACCATGATGCGGCTTTCGGGATCGGGCAGGTCCTCGCACATCAGGTACCAGTCGACGGCATGGCCGGCCATGAAGTCGAGCGCGAATTTCGGCACCGTCTTCACATTGGCCCTCAGCATGTTGCCGTCGATCTTGCCGAGCAGCTGCACGTTGCCGAGCGGTTTGCCACCCCTGCCGTCCGACAGGTAGTAGTCGTTGAGCATCAGAGTCTTCTGGTAGACGGCGTCATTACGGCGGCGCGGATCGATCGCCAGCATGGCGCTCGAATTGTGGTTCATGAAGTTGCGGCCGACCTGGTCGGAACTGTTGGCAAGGCCCTTGCCCTTCGCGGAGGGCGAGCGCAGCAGAATGACGGCGGAATTGACCGCTCCGGCCGAAAGAATGACCAGCTTCGGCGACAGCTTCTTTTGCGAGCCGCTCTGGGTGTAGTGGATGGTGGCGATCGACTTGCCGTCCGGCGCTGCCTCCAGATAGTCGACATGGGCGCCGGTCTCGAGACGGATGTTCTGGTCCGCAAGGGCCGCCGCCAGCGGTCCGGTCTGGGCATCGACCTTGCCCTGGCCGGTGTTGGGGAAGGCGTCCCACCCCGTCCTGCCGTCCTTCAGCCAGGCGTCGATGTCGACGCCGAGCGGCAGCGACGCCGGATGCAGGCCGAGTCCCTTCAACTCGGCACGGGCGCGCGCGATCGGCGCCTCGTCGGCGACCGGCTTGAAGGCATAGGGGATCGAATGGAACGGCTCGGTCGGGTCTTCACCCAGCGTCCCACGCACGCGAAAGAGCTGCTCGGCCTCCGAATACCACGGTTCGAACTCGTCATAGGAGAAGGGCCATGCCGGCGAGACGCCGCCGAAATGCTCCATGGCGGAAAAGTCCTCCTTGCGGTAGCGGATCAGCACCGCGCCATAGAATTTCGAATTGCCGCCAACATAGTAGTAGTTGCCTGGGTTGAAGGCGGCGCCGCCCGCTTCGCGCCACATCTCCTTCGGCCGGTAGTGGCCTTTGACGAAAATGGCGCGGGTGTCGCGCGTCTCGGGCGTCGCAGGCAGAGGTTCGCCGCGCTCCAGGATCAGGATCGAGGCGCCACTGCCAGCCAGACCGGAGGCGATCGTGGCGCCGCCGATGCCGGAGCCGATGATGACGATATCCGGGTTTGCCATGGCCTAAAGATCTTCGTTTGGATGCATGTCGTTGGCCCAAAACCGGAGCCACTTTTGGGCGACATGCATCAGAGAATGCGCTTCTCGGTCGCCGGGTCGAAGAACACAGCCTTGGTCAGGTTGAAGGCGAGCGGCGTCACGGTGCCAGGCTGGATCTTGGCATCGGCGCGCAACCGTGCCACCACCGCCTTGCCGCCGAGATTGGTGACGGCGAAGGTGTCGGAGCCGGCCGGCTCGATCACCTCGATATGGCAGTCCGCTGTGGCGATGTTGGAGGCATTGCGTTCGGCGCCTTCCGGATCGGTCAGCGACTCCGGGCGGACGCCGAAGATGACTGGCTTGCCCTGGAAGGCCGAAAGGCCCGTCGGCGCGTTGCCGAGCGGCAGCGAGATCGGCTCGCGCCCGTCGCGCTGCAGCACCACGGACAACCCACTGCCATTGCCGCCGATCGTCGCCGGCACCAGGTTCATCGCCGGCGAGCCCATGAAATCGGCGACGAAGATGTTGGTCGGGTTGTTGTAGATTTCGGCCGGCGTGCCGAACTGCTGCACCTCGCCGTCGCGCATCACGGCGATCTTGGTGGCCAGCGTCATCGCCTCGATCTGGTCATGGGTGACGTAGACGATCGTCGTCCCGGTGTTGGCGTGCAGGCGCTTGATCTCGATACGCATGTCGACGCGCAGCTTGGCGTCGAGGTTGGAGAGCGGCTCGTCGAACAGGAACAGTTTCGGGTCGCGCACCAGCGCCCGGCCCATGGCGACGCGCTGGCGCTGGCCGCCGGAGAGCTGGCTTGGCTTGCGCTGCAGGAGGTGGCCGATCTGCAGCACCTTGGCCACCTTGTCGATTGCCTTCTGGCGCTCTTCGGCCGGCACGCCGCGCATCTCCATGCCGAATGAGATGTTCCCGGCGACCGTCATGTTCGGATAGAGCGCGTAGCTCTGGAACACCATGGCGATGTCGCGCTTGGACGGATGGAGATCGTTGATAGCGCGTCCATCGACGCGGATCTCGCCCTCGGTGATGTTCTCCAGCCCGGCGATGGTGTTGAGCAGCGTGGACTTGCCGCAGCCGGACGGGCCGACCAGCACAAGGAAGCCGCCCTTCTCCAACTCGACATTGATGCCCTTCAGGATCTCGACATTCCCGAAGCGCTTCTTCAGCCCATCAATTTCAAGAAAAGCCATCAGATTATCCTTTGACCGCACCGGCCATCAGCCCGCGCACGAAATAGCGGCCGGCGACGACATAGACGAGAAGGGTGGGAAGGGCGGCGATCATCGCCGCCGCCATGTTGACGTTGTACTCGACCACGCCGGTCGAGGTGTTGACGACATTGTTCAGCGCCACCGTCATCGGCATGACGTCGCCGGTGCCGGCATAGGCGGAAGCGAACAGGAAGTCGTTCCAGATGTTGGTGAACTGGTAGATCACGGTGACGACGAAGATCGGCATCGAGTTCGGCAGCATGATGCGGCGGAAGATCTGGAAGAAGGAGGCGCCGTCGACCTGCGCCGCCTTGATCAGTTCGGTCGGAAAGGCCTCGTAGTAATTGCGGAAGAACAGCGTGGTGAAGCCGAGGCCGTAGACGACATGGACGAAGACCAGGTTCACCGTCGAATTGCCGAGGCCGAAATTGAACCCGGTCGCGTTCTGCAATGTGACGCCGAAGCGGCCGATGCTGCCGAGGATCGTCGCCATCGGCAGCAGCACCGACTGGAACGGGATGAAGCAGGCGAACAGCATCATCGCGAAGACCAGCGTGTGGCCGCGGAAGCGCCATTTGGTCAGCACGTAGCCGTTGAGGGCGCCGAGCAGCGTCGAGATCAGCACCGCCGGAACCACCATCTTGATGGAGTTCCAGAAGTAGCCCTTGATGCCGGTGCAGGTGAGACCGACGCAGGCCTCGCCCCAGGCTTTCCACCACGGGTCGAACGTCGGCGCTTGCGGCAGTGCCAGCATGTTGCCGTTCTGAATCTCGTCCATGGTCTTGAACGAGGTGACAAGCATGACGAAGAGCGGCATCAGGTAGAAGATCGCGAAGAGCGCGAGCAGCCCGTAGATGACGATGCGGTTGATCGTCCTGGCGCTGATGCCGCCGGTGGCCGGGCGGGTCGGTGAGGCAACGGCGCTCATCGCGGCTTCTCCCTGAGCTCGGAATAGAGATAAGGCACAATGATCGCGGTCAGCGTCATCAGCATGATCACGGCGCTCGCCGAGCCGACGGCCATCTCGTTGCGCTTGAAGGTGAACTCGTACATGAAGTTGGACGGCAGCCAGGCCGAACCGCCCGGTCCGCCGCTGGTCAGCGCCACCACCAGGTCATAGGACTTGATGGCGAGGTGGGCGAGCACGATGAAGGCCGACAGGAACACTGGCCGCAGCAGCGGAATGACGATGCGGCGGTAGAGCTGGAAGGTGGTGGCGCCGTCGATCTGCGCCGCCTTCATGATCTCACCGTCGATGCCGCGCAAGCCGGCCAGGAACATCGCCATGATGAAGCCGGAGGCCTGCCAGACTCCAGCGATGACCACGGTGTAGATGACGAAATCCTTGTTCTTGATCCAGTCGAAATGGAAGCTCGTCCAGCCCCACTGGTGCAGCGTCTGCTCGAGGCCGAGGCCGGGATCGAGGAACCATTTCCAGGCGACGCCGGTGACGATGAAGGAGAGCGCCATCGGGTAGAGGTAGATCGGCCTGAGCATGCCTTCGCCGCGGATCTTCTGGTCGAGCAGGATGGCCAGGAACAGGCCGAGCGCCAAGCAGATAAAGATATAGAGGAAGCCGAAAATGCCCATGTTGGTGATCGAGGTGTACCAGCTCGACGGCGGGTCGCTCTCGAAGGTCCAGCGCCACAGCCGCTGATAGGCGCGCGGCCCGGTAATGGCGTAGGACGGGAAGGTCTTGGAATTGGTAAAGGACAAATAGATCGTCCATAGGATGAAGCCATAGACGAAGACGATCGTCGCCGCGAAGCTCGGCGCCAGCACGATCTTCGGCAACAGATCCTGCAGCCGCGAGCGAACGGACGCTCCTGGGCGGGCGTCGTGCTCCGGTGTCAGCTTCGCGGTGGTTTCGGCTACTGTGCTCATCGGCTCATCCAGTACCGGTTCGTCGGGGGCCGACCGGCGCAAAGCGCCAGCCCGGGCAATCCGGGACCTTGCCTCGTTAGAAACCTCCCCGCCAGGGCGGGGAGGTCGTTTCAAGCATCGCTTACTTGGCGTCGTCGATCGCCTTGACCAGCTCGGTCACGGCCTCGTCCGAGGTCTTGATCTGGCCATGAACGAACTTCGAGACGACGTCCTTGTAGGCGTTGGCAACGGCCGGAGGCGCGCCATAGCCCTGGGCCAGCGAACCGAACAGCGTGCCGCCTTCGTTGGCCGCCTTCAGGTCGGCGATACCCTTCTTGCCGCAAGCGTCGAAGTCGGTGTCAGGCACGTCGGTGCGGGCCGGAACCGAACCCTTGACGACGTTGAAGGCCGACTGGAAGCTCTTCGACAGCGTGGCGGTGGCAAGCGCTGCCTGGGCGGCCTTGCGGTCGTCCGGAACGTTGAACATGCCGAACATGTCGGAGTTGTAGATCACCGAGCCGTCGGTGCCCGGGAAGCGATAGCAGAGGAAGTCGGTGCCCGGGGTCTTCTTGGCGGCGTGGAACTCGCCCTTGGCCCAGTCGCCCATGACCTGAACCAGCGCGTCACCCTTGATGACCATGGCGGTGGCGAGGTTCCAGTCGCGGCCCGAGAAGTTCGGGTCGACATAGGTGACCAGCTTGGCGAGGTTGTCGAACGACTTCTTCATCGTGTCGGACTTCAGCGATTCCTCGTCGAGGTCGTTGAAGGCCTTCTTGTAGAATTCCGGCCCGCCGGTCGACAGCACGACGGAGTCGAACATTGTGGCTTCCTGCCAGTTCTGGCCGCCGAGCGCGAGCGGGATGACGCCCGCCGCCTTGGCCTTGTCGAGCAAGGCGACGAAGTCGTCGAAGGTCTTCGGCTCGGCGCCGCCGATCTTGTCCATCACCGCCTTGTTGATCCACAGCCAGTTGACCGAGTGGACGTTGACCGGAGCCGCGACCCACTTGCCGTCGTAGACCGAGAATTTCTGCAGGGCTGCCGGAACCGACTTGTCCCAGCCTTCCTTCTTGGCGGTCTCGGTCAGATCGCCCATGACGCCGGCAGCGGCATAGTCGAGCACGGTATAGCCGAGCATCTGCGAGGCGGTCGGATAGTTGCCGGCCGCGACCATGGCTTTCAGCGCCGTCATGGCGGCGTCGCCGCCGCCGCCGGCCACCGGCACGTCCTTCCAGGCATAGCCTTCCTTGGACAAATCCTCCTTGAGGACGTTCAGAGCAGCCGCTTCGCCGCCCGACGTCCACCAATGCAGCATCTGCACTTCCTTGACGTCGGCGGCATGCGCCGAAAACGCAAAGGTCGACGCAAGAGCCGTTCCGATAAGCAGTTTGCGCAACATGTGGTTCCTCCCTTGTTGCAATGCACACAACCGACGGACGTCCGCCGGGGTCTTCCCAACTCAGCCGACCCACCAACCGGTGCGCTGGCCGCGATGAAACTGGATTGTCTTTTCCTCTGTATAGTCCTCGACAGCGCGCTTGCCGAGTTCACGTCCGAGACCGGACTGTTTGTAGCCCCCGAACGGCAGCTCGGGGTAACCTTCCATGAACGTGTTCACCCAAACAGTCCCCGAACGCACATTACGCGCCACCGACATGCAGGTGTCGATGCTGGCGCTCCACACACCCGCCGACAAACCATAGGGCGTGTTGTTGGCGATGTGCAACGCCCTTTCAATCGAGTCAAAGGTTAGCGCGGAGAGCACGGGCCCGAACACTTCCTCGCGTGCGATCGCCATGTCCTCGGTCACGCCGCGAATGATGGTCGGATCGAGATATTGGCCGGCATTTGAGGCGAGCTGGCTGCCGCCCGCATAAACAGAGCCGCCGTCTCCGGCCGCCGCCGTTACATAGCCGGCTACCTTGGTTAGATGGTCGGTGGAAATCATTGCGCCGACCTTGGTGCGGTCGTCGAGCGGATCGCCAACCGTCACCCTGGCGGTCAACGCCTTGACGGTCGCGAGGAAGTCGTCGGCGATCGCCTCATGTACGATCAGCCGGCTGCCGGCGTTGCAGCATTCGCCGGCGTTGAAGAAGCCGCCGAACACCGCGGCATCCGCCGCCGCTTCCAGATCGGCGTCGGGGAAGACGATCTGGCCGTTCTTGCCACCGAGCTCCATCGACACCTTCTTCAGGGAGTTCGAGGCGGCAGCCATCGTCATCTTGCCGACGCGGGTGGAGCCGGTGAAAGACACCATCTCGACCAGCGGATGGTTGACCATCGGCGCGCCGACATCGCCGCCCAAGCCGGCGAGGATGTTGACTACGCCGGCGGGGAGGCCTGCTTCAAGCAGGATGTCGCCGAGCACGAAGGTCGAGGCCGAGGTCATCTCGCTTGGCTTCACCACCGCCGTGCAGCCGGCGGCGAGCGCGAAGGGGAGCTTCTGGCTGATGATCAGGAAGGGGAAATTCCACGGCGTGATGATCGAGACGACGCCGATCGGCTCACGCAGCACAACGCCCAGCATGGCGTCGCCGAGATTGGCGTAGCTCTCGCCGTGCAGCGTGCGGGCGAGCGAGGCGGCATAACGCCAGATGTCGACGGCGCCGCCGATCTCGCCGCGCGCCTGGGCGATCGGCTTGCCGGATTCCAGCGCGTCGAGCCTGGCGATCTCTTCCAGCCGGACCTCGATCAGGTCGACCGCCTTGAGCAGGATGGCGGCGCGCTCGGATGCCTTCATGCGCGGCCAGGGGCCGGCCTCGAAGGCCCTATGCGCGGCAGCCACCGCGGTCTCGACTTCCGCTTCGCCGGCCTGAGCATAGCGCGAGACGGCAAAG
Organism: Mesorhizobium sp. M4A.F.Ca.ET.050.02.1.1; assembly: GCF_003997725.1. Classification (NCBI taxonomy): domain Bacteria; kingdom Pseudomonadati; phylum Pseudomonadota; class Alphaproteobacteria; order Hyphomicrobiales; family Phyllobacteriaceae; genus Mesorhizobium; species Mesorhizobium sp. M4A.F.Ca.ET.050.02.1.1. Next base: position 16,263 of record NZ_RZSG01000022.1, on the reverse strand, counting down.
CCGTGGCCGGGGCTTCTGCGCTCCAGCACGCGGCCGTCGCGGGCCTCGACATGCTTGCCGTCGATCAGCAGCTTGTAGGTCTTCGGCGCCGCGGACGCCTCGGCCGGCATGGAAATCTTGAGGGGTGCGTTCATCGGATTCCTCTAGGACCTCGAAAAGGCCGGCTTCTGCTTGGCCTTGAATGCGCCGACGCCGGCCTTGAGGTCGCCGGTCAGCGCAATGAAGGCGCTGGCCAGCGCTTCCGTGGCTGCAGCGCTGTCCTCGCCCTCGGCGACCGCGATCATCAGCTTTGCGGCCTCGGTCGCCAGCGGCCCGCGCTCGGCGATTTTTTCTGCCCAGGCCTTGGCCTCGGCGAGCGCCTTGCCGGTCTCGACGACGCGGTCGACAACGCCCAGCGCAAGCGCTTCGCTCGCCAGCAGGACTTCGCCTCCGATGGCCATGCGCCGCACCGTCTGCACGCCGAAGCGGCGCACGGCGCGCTGCGTGCCAGACCAGCCGGGAACGACGCCGATCGAGGTTTCGGGAAAGCCCAGCTTCACCTGGGTTTCGGCGACGCGGAAATCGCAGGCCACCGCCAGCTCCAGGCCGCCGCCTAGCGCATGGCCGGACAGCACGGCGATGGTCGGCTGCCTGAGCCGCGCCAGCCGATCGAAGACACGGTGGCCATAGCGGACCCATTGCACCTGGAAATCGGCGGCGCTCAATTGTGCCCAGGCCTCGACGTCGCCGCCGGCGCAAAAGCCCTTGCCTTCGCCACGGACGAGCACGACACGCACGCCCTCAGCCAGCTCCGCCTCGTCGAGCGCCGCTTCGAGCGCGCGCAGCATCGGAATGTCCAGCGCGTTGAACTTTTCCGGCCGGCGCAGCGTGACGAAGCCGATGGCGCCGTCCTGTTCGAAGCTGACGAGACGTTCAGCCATGCGCGCCTCCGAGCGAAGCGCCGCCATTCAGCGATAGGCCGATCGGCCGATCCTGGTAGAGCGACGCCGGCGTCACCTTGAGGTCATTGGCAATACCGAGCGGAATATCGGCCTGTGCCAGCACATCGCGTTCCAGGTCGATGCCGGGCGCCAGCTCGGTCACCATCAACCCGTCGGGCGTCAGCTTCATCACGCAGCGCTCGGTGACATAGGTGATGTCCTGCCCTTGCGCGACCGCGCGCTTGCCGGAGAAGGAGATGTGCTCGACCTCTTCGACGACCTTCTTGACCTTGCCTTCCTGGTCGATGCGGATGCCGCTGTCGGCCAGCGACAGCCTGGCGCCGGCGTTGAAGAAGCCGGAGAAGACGATCTTCTTCGCCCGCGAGGTGATGTCGACGAAGCCGCCGGCGCCGGCGGTGACATGCGGCCGCGCCGAAAGTTTCGAGACATTGACCGAGCCATGGCGGTCGATCTGCAGGAAGGACAAGAGCGAGGCGTCGAAGCCGCCGGCCTGGAAGTAGATGAACTGGTGCGGCGAGGGCATGATCGCCTCGGCATTGGAGGCGCAGCCGAACTTGAAGTCGAGCAGCGGCACGCCGCCTACGGCGCCCTGCTCGATCACCCAGGTGACCTTGCCGTGCTGGCCTTCCTCCAGAAGGATGCGCGGCACGTTGGCGGAGATGCCGAAGCCGATGTTGACGGCCATGCCGTCGCGCAACTCCATGGCGACGCGGCGCGCGATCACCTTCTGGACGTTCATCTCCGCGTTGCGGAAGGTCGACAGTGGCCGGAAGATCTCGCCGGAGATCGCCGGATCGTAAGGGGTCAGCGTCGTCTGCAGCTGATCGGGCGCGACAACGATGTGGTCGACGAGCACCCCAGGCACACGAACGTCGTGCGGCTTCAGCGTGCCGTTCTCGACGACGCGCTTGACCTGCGCGATGACGACACCGCCATTGTTGCGGGCGGCGAGAGCCTGCTCCAGCCCGCCGAGATAGGCGCCTTCGTGCTCATAGGTGAGGTTGCCGCGCTCGTCGGCGGTGGTGGCGCGGATGATCGAGACGTTGGGAACGATGGCGCGGAAATAGAGCCATTCCTCGCCATCGAACTGCTGCACCGATACGATCGGCTCGCTGGCCGCCGCGTTCATGGCGCAGCCTTGGTGGCGGGGGTCGGCGAAGGTGTCGAGACCGACCTTGGTCAGCACCCCCGGCCGCTTGGCGGCGGCCTCGCGGTGCATGTCGAACAGGATGCCGGACGGCACATTGTAGGCCTCGACCGAATTGTCGCCGATCATCTTCCAGATCTGCGGCGGCTCGGCGGATGACGGGCCGGAAGGGTAGGAGCCGCAAAGCGTGCGCTTCAACAGGCCGGGTTTCGCCAGATGATCGATGCCCTTGATGCCGTACATGTCGCCGGCGGCGATGGGGTGCAACGTGGTGATGGCCTTCGGGTGGCCTTCGGCGTCGAAGCGCTCGCCGATCGCGGCAAGCACTGCGTCCGGGCAGCCGAGGCCGCTCGACGACGACACCGATACGACCATACGGTCCTTGATCAGGCTTGCAGCCTGCGCCGCGGAAATGACCTTGCTCACGCCGCGCTCCCGAGTTTCGGATCGATGGTGACGGCCTTGCCCGATTTGGCCGATTGCAGCGCGGCTTCAGCCGCGGCCAGCGACCAAACACCGTCCTCGCCGGTGGCGGAAGGCCGGCCTTCGTCGCGGATCGCGGCATGGAACTGGCGCAGCGAGCGCGTGTAGAGGTCCTCGCGGTCGAAGCTCAGCTCTTCCTCGCCGGCGCCCGTGCGCAAGAGCACCGAGCCGACCGGCTTCTGGGTCATGACATTGTTGGCGAACAGCGAACCTTCGGAGCCGTGCACCTCGAAGCCAGTGCCGGCGAATTTCGTCGTGAAGCCCTCATGCGACTGGGCAATGACACCTGATTTGAAGCGCCAGATGCACATGGCGCCGTCCTCCAGCCCGCTGCCGGCCATGCCTGCGGCTTGCGTGAAAGCGGAAATCTCGATCGGATCGTCGCCGAGCACGAAGCGCAGCGTGTCGGCATCGTGAACGGTGATGTCGAGCACCACGCCGCCGCCAGCTTCGGGCTTGCTGATGCGCCAGCCCTGCAGGTTTTCCGGCAGGTAGACGGAATGGAAGACGCGCGCGGCGATTGGCTTGCCGATCCTGCCGGCGGCGATCGCCTCGCGCATGGCGCGATGCGCGCCCGCATTGCGCAGATGATGGTTGGTGCCGAGCACGACGCCGGCAGCGTTGGCGGCCGCGACCATCGTCCTCGCATCGGCGCTGGTCAGCGCCAGCGGCTTTTCGCACAGCACATGCTTGCCCGCCTCGATCGTGGCAAGCGCTTGTTCGAGATGCAGCTCGTTGGTGGTCGAGATGTAGACGGCGTCGACGCCGGCGCCGAGCAGATCGGCGAGTGTCGAGACGCCGCGCGGAATGCCGTTCTCGCCGGCATAGGCGTTGGCGCGCTCGGGGCTGGAGCTCATCACCGCAACCACCTCGCCCTCGCGTTGCGCGCGGATGGCGTTGATCATGAACTGTTTGGCGATCGTGCTGGCGCCGATCAGTCCCCATCGGACGGTCATGCCGCGTCTCCCATTCCCGAGCGATCCGGCCCGCAGCTTTCCCTGACCACCAGGTTGACCGCGCCGATGTGGTCCTCGGCGCGGGTGGTGCGCGACTGGATCATCTTCAGCATGGCATGGGCGGCGCGCTCGCCGAGACCGGCCGCATCGACCGCGACGCTGGTCAGCGCGGGCATGTAGTGTTCGGCCTCGGTCACGTCGTCGAAGCCGACGACGGCAAAATCCGCGCCGGGCTCCAGTCCGTGCTTGCGCAGCGCCAGCATGGCGCCGAAGGCGACCGCGTCGTTGAAGCAAAGTGCGGCCGTCGGCGGTTCGGCCATGGCGATAGCGGTATCCAGGCAGGCGATGCCGCCCTTGCGGCTGGTCTCGCCTTCGAAGACCAAGATGTCGCCAGCGGCAACGCCAAGCGTCGCGCAGGCCTCGCGGAAACCGCCCAGCCGCTCGTGATAGACCACGAGGTCGGAAGAACCGCCGAAGAAGGCCAGCCGGCGATGGCCTTTGCCGATCAGGTGGGCGGTGGCGAGAAAGGCGCCGCGATGATTGTCGGGCGCGATCACCGGGATGCGGCTCTCGGGCAAACGGCGCATGGCAAAGACAACCGGAACGCCGGCTGTCTCGATGCGGCGGAAGGCGCCCGGCGTGGTGCCGCGCGCCGGCGACACGATCAGCCCGGCGACGCCCTGCTCCATCAGCGATTTCAGCACTTCTTCCTGGCGCACCGGGTTCTCGGCCGTATTGGCGATGAAGGGCACGATGCCGGCCGACTGGAAGACGCGCTCCATGCCCACCGCCAGTTCGGTGAAGAAGGGATTGGTGAGATCGTTGATGACCATGCCGATGACGTTGGAGTGAGCCTTGCGCAGATTGGCGGCGCCGCGGTTGTAAACATAGCCGACATCCTCGATCGCCTTGCGCACCTTGACCGCTGTCTCGGGCCGGATCAGCCCGCTGCCCTGCAGTACGAGCGATACCGTCGACTTGGACACGCCCGCTTCACGGGCGATGTCGAGTATCGTCGCCTTGGCCCGGCTGGCCATCCAGATCGCTCCTCCCAACTGGTCAAATCTATTGGAACGTTCTAATCATGAGGCGAGAGGAGAGTCAATCCGGATTTCTGAAAAACGAAAAAATCGACAATTCGACCGTGTCAACACCTTATGCGACAAGGGAAATCGTGTTGCGATGCAGCATTTCGGCGTGCCAGAGCAAAAATCATAAAGCTTCTTGATTTATTGGAACGTTCCATCTATAGGCGCTGCCAAAGGGAGAGTTTCATGGACATCACCTTGCCCGAGGAGGGTGGCCGCCGCGCCAGCTACCGGCTTGTCGGTCGGCCCGCGCAGCCGGTTGCCGGGGCGCGGTTTTCGCGCGTCGCCTATGCCGCCGCCCATGTCGTCGCCGACCCCCTCGCCATGACCGACCCGTGGTCGCTGCCCGTCGTCGACTGGGACAGGACGATGGCGTTCCGCCATCACCTGTGGCGGCTCGGCTTCCGCATCGCCGAGGCGATGGACACCTCCCAGCGCGGCATGGGTTTCGACTGGGCAAACGCAAAGGAATTGATCCGCCGCTCGATTGCAGAGGCGCGGACCGTCGAAGGGGCCGATCTCGCTTCGGGGGCCGGCACCGATCATCTGGCCCCTTCCGCGGCGAGCACGCTCGACGATGTGATTGCCGCCTATGAGGAGCAGTTCGGCTTCATCGAGGGGCAGGGCGGCAAGGCGATCATGATGGCGAGCCGCGCGCTGGCGGCGGTCGCCAGGGGCCCGGACGACTATTCCAGCATCTACGACCGGATCCTCTCGCAGGCGTCAGGCAAAGTGATCCTGCACTGGCTGGGCGACATGTTCGATCCGGCCCTGAAGGGATACTGGGGCAGTGGCGATTTCGAGACGGCGCTCGATACGGTCGTGGCCATCATCGAGCGGCATGCCGGCAAGGTCGAAGGCATAAAAATATCGCTGCTCGATGCCAGCAAGGAGGTGGCGCTGCGGGATCGGTTGCCGGAAGGCGTCGTCATGTTCACCGGCGACGACTTCAACTACCCCGAGTTGATCGCCGGCGACGGCAGGAGGCACTCGCATGCGCTGCTCGGCATTTTCGACGCCATCGCGCCGGTCGCCAACGCGGCGCTGGCCAGGCTCACCGATGGCGACCGCGCCGGCTATGACGCACTGATGGCGCCGACGGTGCCGCTGTCGCGCAAGATCTTCGAGGCGCCGACCGAATATTACAAGGCCGGCATCGTCTTCATGGCATGGCTGAATGGCCATCAGGAGCATTTCGCGATGGTCGGCGGCATGCAGTCGGCGCGCGGCATCCTGCATTATGCCGATGTGTTCCGGCTGGCCGACCAGGCGGGATTGCTGGCCGATCCCGAGCTTGCGGTGGCCCGAATGAAGAGCCTCTGCGCCGTCGCAGGCGTTTGACCTCGACCACCGATCGGTTCCGTTCGAAGACCATAAATTTGCCTTGGCCGGGCAAATCTGTTTTCCCTGTTTCTCCCGAGGGGCGGGCGAAGACGGACAATGACGGGCAAAGTGGCGCTCATCACCGGCGTGACCGGGCAGGACGGAGCCTATCTGGCGCAATTGCTGCTTGAGAAGGGTTATGTCGTCCACGGCGTCAAACGCCGCTCGTCCTCATCAAACACCGGGCGTATCGAAGACCTCTATGTCGATCCGCATGAGCGCGACGCACGCCTCTTCCTGCACTATGGCGATCTGACCGACGCGGCCAACCTGATCCGCCTCGTGCAGGAGACGCGACCCGCCGAAATCTACAATCTCGGCGCCCAGAGCCATGTCCAGGTGAGTTTCGAGAACCCGGAATATACGGGCAATGCCAATGCGCTGGGGACGCTGCGGCTGCTGGAGGCGATCCGTATCCTCGGCCTCGAAAGGTCGGTGCGCTTCTATCAGGCGTCGACCTCGGAACTCTACGGCAAGGCGTCGGTGGCGCCGCAGAACGAGACGACGCCCTTCCGTCCGCGCTCGCCCTATGCGGCGGCCAAGCTCTACGCCTACTGGACGACGGTCAACTACCGCGAGGCCTATGGCATGTTCGCGGCCAACGGCATCCTGTTTAACCACGAGAGTCCATGCCGTGGCGAGACCTTCGTCACCCGCAAGATCACGCGCGCGGTGGCCGCGATCCATCACGGGCGGCAAGATGTGCTCTATCTCGGCAATATCGACGCCAGACGCGACTGGGGCCATGCGCGCGACTATGTCGAGGGCATGTGGCGCATCCTCCAGCACGACGAGGCCGACGATTTCGTGCTGGCGACGGGCGAGACGCATTCGGTGCGCGAATTCGTCGAACTGGCCTTCGCCGAGACGGGGCGCACCGTGCTCTGGCAAGGCCATGACGCAGACGAAGTGGGTATCGACGCCGTTTCGGGCGCGGTCCTGGTGCGCATCGACCCACGCTATTTCCGGCCAACCGAGGTCGACCTCCTGGTCGGCGACGCGTCCAAGGCGAGAGCCGTGCTGGGCTGGTCGCACAGGACCGGCTTCAGGGATCTGGTGGCGGAAATGGTGCAGGCCGACCTCGCGGATTTTGACGATGCAGCCATGGCAGGGCGGACGTTCCGCCCGGGGGTGGGCCGATGACTTTCGATTTGAAGGGCAAACGGGTCTTCGTTGCCGGGCACCGCGGCATGGTCGGCTCGGCTGTCGCGCGCCGACTGGCAGGCGAGGATTGCGAAATCCTGACGGTCGCGCGCAGCGAGCTCGACCTTCTCGACCAGGCCGGCGTGCGGCGCTGGATGGCCGAGCACAGGCCGGACGCAGTGGTAATGGCGGCCGCAAAGGTCGGCGGCATCCTGGCCAACGACACGCTTCCGGTCGACTTTCTCCACGAGAACCTGGTGGTGCAGACCAATGTCATGGAGAGCGCCTTCCGCTGCGAGGTGCGGAAGCTCCTGTTCCTCGGCTCGTCCTGCATTTATCCGAAGCTCGCGCCGCAGCCGATCCCCGAAGACGCGCTGTTGACCGGTCCGCTCGAGCCCACCAATGAATGGTACGCGGTCGCCAAGATCGCCGGGCTGAAACTCTGCCAGGCCTACCGGCGTCAGTATGGCGTGGACTACATCTCCGCCATGCCGACCAACCTCTATGGTCCGGGCGACAATTTCGACCTCACCAGCAGCCATGTCGTGCCGGCCCTCATGCGCAAGGCGCATGAGGTCAAGCGTGCCGGCGGGAAGCAGCTGGAGGTCTGGGGATCGGGCAGGCCAATGCGCGAGTTCCTGCATGTCGACGACGCCGCCGATGCGCTTGTCTGGCTGCTGAAGAACTATTCCGGCGACGGCCACGTCAATGTCGGCTCGGGAGAAGACATCAGCATTGGCAAGCTTGCCCGCACGATCCTGTCCGTGGTCGGCGTCGAAGCCACGGTAACCTTCGACGCGACAAAGCCGGACGGCACGCCGCGCAAGCTGCTGGACGTGTCGCGCCTGTTTGCAACGGGCTGGCGGCCGCGCTGCTCGCTGCGCGATGGATTGGAACAGACTTATGGGTGGTTTCTGCGGCATGTCGAGACAGGCGACGTTCGCCTCGGCGCGGGCTGAGCCGCAATCGACGCTGATTGCCGCAGCATGAGGGGATGGGCTGGGCAGCCACCTTCTGGCAATGGCCAACGCAAAGTCGGTCGTGGACGCGTTCGGCTACAGGCGCAATCGTGTCGTCGATGGAAGAGCGGTTCCACGCCACACGCGCCACTCGCTCACCAGCGGCAACGGCGCCTTGTTCGCCGGCGCATGGCGAAAGGCTTCGCAGAAATTTTCCGATTCGTTTGAACCAATCCTTGGAGGGACGCGACCCAGCGCTGCGTAACAAACGCGGTCCACAAGGAGAACGTCCATGCCTATTCTTTCGAGAAACGTCTTGCTTGCCATCGCCGCCGCTTCAGTGGTGGCGGGCTGTAAGACGACCACCCCCCGGGATTGCGATAACCTCAAGCCGAACGTCACCTATCACGGCAAATGCTGCGGCATTGGCGATGCGCCGTGCCGCGAAGGCAAGAACGGCAACCACGACAGGCCCAACAGACCCGACCCTCGGCCGCAATGAGTGTAGGAGAGTAAGCCAGTGAGAGAGCAGGGCAATAGGGAATGATTAGCAGCGGCAAGATCCTGCTGCCGTATTGCCCTACTCTCTTGTTCCCGTGGGGATTTGTTAGGATGGTGGGCGTGACAAGGATTGAACTTGTGACCCCTGCAATGTCAATGCAGTGCTCTCCCGCTGAGCTACACGCCCATCCGATGCCGCGCATACACCATTTTTGATCCGGCGCGTCAATAGGTGGAAAAACGAAAGAAGGGCTCGTTTTGTCGCGCCCGAAGGCGCGCCGGGATCAAGCTGGAACGCCTCACGCCGCCTGCAGCATCTTCTCGACCTCGTTGACGAGGTCACGCAGGTGGAACGGCTTCGACAGTACCTTGGCGTCCTTCGGCGCCTTGGAATCAGGGTTGAGCGCTACTGCGGCGAAACCGGTGATGAACATGACCTTGAGGTCGGGATCGATCTCGGTGGCGCGGCGTGCAAGCTCGATGCCGTCCATCTCCGGCATGACGATATCGGTCAAAAGCAGCGAGAACGGTTCCTCGCGCAGCCGCTCATAGGCGCTGGCGCCATTGTCGAAATCGCTCACCTGATAGCCGGCGCGCTCCAATGCCTTGACGAGGAACCGGCGCATATCATCATCGTCTTCCGCCAGCAGAATGCGTGCCATCATGTCCCGTCCGAATCACCCGCCCGATGTTGATGCCGGGCAAGCCCGTTAACCATCCTGTATATGAGGAGGTGTCGGTAAACATCAAGTGAACGTTGGGCGCATAAGCCCGACTTTGACAACGGGACAGAGCGCTGAAATGCTGGACATGCGGCCGGGGAGATGGCAGTTTTAGACCATGATGCAGTGCTGTTTCCTGGTTCGTTCACATTGAAGACGGCAGCCGAGGATTTTTCGGTCGTTCCACCCTTCGATATCCGATCGGGCGCCGAGCAGCGCGTTCCCTTCCTCTTCAATTCGCCGCATAGCGGCCGCTACTATCCCGAGCGCTTTTTGGCCATGGCCAAGCTCGACAGCAACGCCATCCGCCGGTCGGAGGATTGCTATGTCGACGAGTTGTTCGGCGGCGCCGTGGTGCTCGGCGCGCCCATGCTGGCGGCGAATTTCCCGCGCGCCTATCTCGACGTCAATCGGGAGCCCTGGGAGCTCGACCCGCGCATGTTCGCCGAGCCGGTGCCGTCCTTCTGCAACATCCGCTCCGCGCGGGTGGCGGGCGGGCTCGGCACCGTGCCGAAGCTGGTGGGGGAGGGGCTCGACATCTACTCCGGCCGCTTGCCACTGGCCGAGGCGGTGGCGCGCATCGAGACCGTCTACAAGCCCTATCACGAGACGCTGAAACGGCTGTTGACAAGAACCCATGCCAGGTTCGGCTATGCGGTGCTGATCGACTGCCATTCGATGCCGGCCAGCATAAGGGTCGGCGACAATGGCGTGCGGCCGGATTTCATCATTGGCGACCGTTTCGGGATTTCCGCAACGGCGGCGCTGACCGAGACGGCGATCGCCCTGCTCACCGGCATGGGCTACACGGTGGCCCACAACAAGCCCTATGCCGGGGGCTTCATCACCGAGCATTACGGCCGTCCGGCGCGCCATCTGCATGCGCTGCAGATCGAGGTCAATCGCGGGCTCTACATGAACGAGCGGACGTTCCAGAAATCGCCCGGCTTCGACGCGCTTGCCGACGACCTCACGCGCTTCTCGGCCGATCTGATGGCGATGCCGGACCATCATTTCGTCGATCTGCCGCTGGCCGCCGAGTAACGCCGGCACACCCGATCAGCGCCGCGAGCCGCGTGAAAAAAAGACCGCATCGTTTTCACGACACGGTCGAAGTCTAGGGAGGAAACGCCCAAGGAGGGCATGGACAGGAAAACCTATCCGAGAACAAATCTATTGTGCGATGCACAAATGTCAATCGACTTCAGGCTTTTTTAATTCACTCTGATTGGGAAATTGCGTTTCGGTGGCGTTTGCGTGACATTCAGGCAACAGTTGCCGCGGTGCTAAATGATCCATGCCCCTTGTTCAGGCAGGAAATCATCGGCAAAGCACGGCATGCCGCAACGCGGGAGAATCAGTTGGACATCAGCATCGACTTCATGCGGCGCATCGCGCATGCCGCCGCCGCCGAGACCTTGCCGCGCTTCCGCAGCCAGGGCGCGGTCGTCAACAAGGAGGCGGGTAGCTTCGATCCGGTCACCGAGGCCGACCGCGAGGCCGAGCGGGTGATCCGGGCGCTGATATCGACGGAGTATCCCGAGCACGGCATTCTCGGCGAGGAGCACGGCAGCTCGAACATCTCCAGCCGGCATGTCTGGGTGATCGATCCGATCGACGGCACGCGCGCCTTCATCTCCGGCCTGCCGGTCTGGGGAACGCTGGTCGGATTGACGGTCGACGGCGAGGCCGTCGCCGGGCTGATGTCGCAGCCTTTCACCGGTGAGCTGTTCTATGCCAACGCATCCGGGTCCCACTATGAAGGTCCTGGCGGGCCGCGCAAGCTTGCGACGCGCAAGACCACCGACCTCGCCAGGGCGACGCTGTTCACCACCACGCCGGCGCTGTTTAAGGGCGAGGCGCGCTCGCGCTACGATCAGTTCGAAAAGCAGGTCCAGCTCGCCCGCTACGGCACCGATTGCTATGCCTTCGCCATGGTCGCGGCGGGAAGCGTCGACATCGTCGCCGATCCCGGGCTGAAACCCTACGATATCGTGGCGCTGATCCCGATCATCGAGAAGGCGGGCGGCGTCGTCACCACGTTCGAGGGCGGTCCGGCGGAGAAGGGCGGGGATATCCTGGCGGCGGCGACGCCTGAGCTGCACGCGGCGGCGATGGCTGCTCTGCGCGGCTGAGCCCCGCGATCGGTCCCTGGGGCGCGGCCAAGGATGCCGATCCTGGCAGCAGGCTGTCAGCCCGGTGGCCGTGCACCGGTCAGGGCGCGTCGCCGGTTCCGGGAATGAAGGCGTCGAAGGCGGCGAGGAGTTGCTCGCGATAGAGGTCTTTCTCCTGCAGGATCTCATGGTGGGCGCCGTCGATCATCAGCAGTGAGCCAAGGCGCAGGCGCCTGGCGTAGGCTTCCACCGCCTTGGTCGAGACGACCTGGTCGGCACCGGCGGCGATCACCAGCATCGGAACCTGGATCGCGCTCATGAAGTCCGGATCGCTGATCGTCTCGGACGCCTCGGCCGCAGCCTTCAGCCAGCGGATCGTCGGTCCGCCAAGCGCCAGCTGCGGCCAGGCTTCGTAGATGCCGGTGTTGCGCCGGTAACGCACGGGATCCGACGTCACCTTGTTGAGCTCAAACGGCGTCGTCTCCTTCGGCCGCGGTCCGATGGCGGCATAGAGCCGGCCAAGGCCGATCGCGCAGAACGCCGCGCAGACGCGGCGGACCGTGCTTATCGAGACAGGCAAATCGGGCAAGGTCAGGAAAGGCGCAATCAGCACCATGCGCCGCACCCGGTTGACCATCGACGGCGAAGCGAGCAGCGCGACCACCGCTCCGGCCGAATGGGCGAGGATGTAGTATGGTCCGCGACAGTCGGGCAGCACCACCTCCTCGAAGAACTGCTCGAGATCGCTGGCGTAGTCGCGGAAGCTGCGGACATAACCACGCTGCGGGTCGCCGGTCAGCCGGTCGGAAGCACCCTGGCCGCGCCAGTCGAGCGTTGCGACGCTGAAGCCGCGGCCGCAAAGATCGCGGATGGTCTCGAAATATTTCTCGGCGCACTCGTTGCGGCCGGTGAGCAGGACCACGGTGCCCTTGAGAGGGCGGGTGGTGGCGGCAAAGACGCCGTAGCGGATCTTCTTGCGGTCACGCGTGGTGAAGAAGCCGCCGGCGGCATTTTCCGGCGGCGGATTGTCCGGCGTCTGATAAAAAAGGTCCGTCATTCGGCGTTTCGTTCTTTGCTCTGCCGCCGCGGCTGGCGAGGTGTCGCACGGTGATAGACGGCCATGCGCCAAAAGCAAAGGCGTCGCGGAGATGGTGGAAGGCCAACCAACGAGGCCGGAAGCAGCCTTTGGCTGCTTCCGGCCCTTGTCGATCCGGGAGGAAGGGACGTTAACACCCGGCTCGGCCTCGTCGCGGCGTCTGTTGGGCGCGCCGCCTGGTCCTTGATCCTGGCAGCATCCTAACGCCGCCTGGCTGAACGCCGGCCGAAGCCGCGGTTCATCTGACGTTCATCGAGGCTCGAATGTTCCGTCGGCGAAAATCTTGAAATGCCCTTTTGCGCTTCCCAAATGTCTGGAGCGGTCGCCAATGTCGGGACCGCTGGTCCATCCGAAACGCCGTTCCGGGTTTCGCAGCGGCCAAACGCAAACTCTGTTGCTCAATAGGAGAACACCCTATGCGTCACGTTGATTTTTCCCCGCTCTATCGTTCGACCGTCGGTTTCGACCGTCTCTTCACCATGCTCGACTCGCTCGGCCAGCCCGACGGCGCGCAGACCTATCCGCCCTACAATATCGAGCGCACAGGCGAGAACGCCTATCGCATCTCGATGGCGGTTGCCGGCTTCTCGGAAGACGAGATCTCAATCGAGGCCCACCGCAACGTGCTGACCGTCAAGGGTGAGCGCAAGGAAGAGGGCAACGGCGAAGGCTCCGAGCTGCTCTATCGCGGCATTGCCTCGAGGGCTTTCGAGCGCCGCTTCCAGCTCGCCGACCATGTCGAGGTCGAGGGCGCCACGCTGAAGAACGGCCTGCTCTTCGTCGACCTCAAGCGCAACATTCCCGAGGAGCTGAAGCCGCGCAAGATCGCGATCACCCAGTCCTCGGACAAGGCCAGGCAGATCGAGGCCAAAGCGGCCGCGTAATCCGCGAGCACCATCCGTAAGACCAGTCTCCTCCCGAGACGAAAGCGGCGCCGAGAGGCGCCGCTTTTTGTTTGCGCGGATTTCTGTGCCATCCGCAACAAAGGCTTCTGGCCCTTTTGAAGCAGGCGCCGGCCCAGCATGAAGGGCGATGTCCGATTTTTCCCTGGCGCTGACGGCAACCATCGCCATCACCTTCCTGCTGGCCGGCGTCGTCAAGGGCGTGACCGGCATGGGCTTGCCGACGCTGGCGATGGGACTTCTGGGCACCGCTATGCCGCCTGTCACCGCGGCCTCGCTGCTGATCGTGCCGTCCTTCGTCACCAATGTCTGGCAGCTGTTCGCCGGCCCGAGCTTCGCGTCGATCCTGCGTCGGCTGTGGCTGATGATGGCCGGCATCATGGTCGGCACGATTGCCGGCGCGCGGTTGCTCGCCAGCGACAACGTCAAATGGACGACCGCCGGCCTCGGCGCCGCCCTTGTCCTCTACGCCACCTACACACTCCTGGCGCGGCGGCCCGGCATTCCGGCCAGGGCCGAGCGCTGGCTGTCGCCCATCATCGGCGTCCTCACCGGCCTCGTCACCGGCGGCACCGGCGTCTTCGTGGTGCCGGCCGTGCCCTACATCCAGGCGCTGGGGCTCGGCAGGGACGACCTGATCCAGGCGCTCGGCCTTTCCTTCACCGTGTCCACCATCGCGCTGGCGCTTGGCCTCGCCTCGCACGGAGCGTTCGAGGTCGAGCATCTCGCGATGTCGTCACTGGCGGTGCTGCCGGCCCTGCTCGGCATGTGGCTCGGCCAGCTGCTCAGGCAGCGCATCAGCCCGGCGACCTTCCGGCGCTGGTTTCTGATCTTCCTGATCGTGCTTGGCCTGGAACTGCTGGCGCGGCCGTTCCTGGGCTAGCCCTTAGCCCTTTGCCGCCAGCGCAGCCTCGACATTTTGTCGGTGAACGGCTTCGTATGGCGCGAAATACTCGACGGCCGTCGAGGCAAACATATCCGCGCCGAAGGTTCTCAGATCCTGCTTGGCCAGGTCAGGCTCTTGCCGGCAGGCAAGCAGTTTTCGAACATAGGCCTGGGTCGCGGCGATAAGGCTTCTGTCATAGCCACCTGCTGCAATTGTTTCGCAGGAACCGTGGTTGGGCAGGATGCGATCGAACCGCCAGCCGGCCATGCGCTCCAGGTCGATCAGATGTTCGGCAAGACGCTCCGGTTCGGAGACATAGGTGATCGAGTCCTCCAGCGTGTCGCCCGCCAGCAACAGGCCGGCATCGGGCATCAGCAGGACCGTGCCGTCATGGCTGTGGATTTCGACCTGGCGGAGTTCGACGGGGATCGCTCCGACGGTCAGATGGAGGTTGTTGTCGAATATCCTGTTGGGGAGCACGAGCGGCCTGATCGGCGGATTGCCGCCTTCGATCTCGGCCCGGCCACGTTCAAGGGCCGAGGCTGTGAGGCGGTTGGCGATGATCTCGCAATCATGGAACATCTCGTTCCCGGCAATATGATCGTCATGCCAGTGGCTGAGCACGACGCGGATCGAGGTCACGCCCATCTCTTCGAGCGTCCGCCGGACAAGGCGGGCGTGGGGCAGGGATATATGCGTGTCATAGACAAGCGCTTGCGATCCATCGACGATCGCATAAGTGCAAATGCCCAGCGAATAGGCGCCGTCGTCGAGCCAGTTCGGCTCCTCCGACCAGATGCGAACGCCATCGAGGCGGCCATCGTAGAAGCGGACAACGTTTGGCGCCGGACGAACCAGCCGCATGGTCGAGCCGAGAGAGGGCCTGGTCATCTGGTTCCTCCCGATGTCGCGAGCTCAAGCGAGCAACTGGCCGAGACGCTCGATCTCCTGCTTCGTCGTCGCGAAGCTGGCGACGAAGCGGTAGATCGCCTCGTTGTCGCCGAGATGGCCGTCAAAGCCCAGCGGCACGCCCCATTCATAGAATTTGGCGCCGGCGGCTTGCATCTTCTCGGCAGCGGCACGGTCGAGGATCGCGAACACCTCGTTTGCCTGTGGTAGCCAGGCCAGCCTGCCGGTCGGCGCATCCTCGATCGTCTCGGCCAGACGCGCGGCCATCGCATTGGCGTGGCCTGCCATTCTCAGCCAAAGGTCATCGGTGAAATAGGCTTCGAACTGAGCCGAGATGAAGCGCGCCTTGGAGAATGTCTGCCCGGCGCGTTGGCGAAGCAGGCGCAGGTCCTTGCCGACCTCCTGATTGAAGATCACGACAGCGTCGGCCATCCAGCAGCCGTTCTTGGTGGCGCCGAAGGAGATGATGTCGACGCCGCTCTTCCAGGTCATCTCGGCCGGCGTGACGCCGGTCGCGGCGATGGCGTTGGCGAAACGGGCACCGTCCATGTGGAGCGGCAGGCCGTGGCGACGGCTGACCTCGGCGATCGCCTTGACGTCGTCGACGGTGTAGACCGTGCCGACTTCGGTCGCCTGGGTGATGGTCACGGCCATCGGCTGGCCGCCGGGCGCGAGGTCCCGCGAATAGCGCTGGATGGCCTTGTCCAGCGGCTGCGGGTTGATGCGACCCAGAGGCCCGGGCACCGGCATCACGCGCGCGCCGCCAGTGTAGAAACCCATCGCGCCGAACTCATCGACATTGATATGCGCTTCGGAATGGCAAAGCGCGATGCCGCCGATACGGTTCAACGCTGCCATCGACAATGCGTTCGCCGCTGTGCCGGTCGCGACGAAGAACACCTGGACGTCGCTTTCGAAGATCTCGCTGAAACGGCGATAGACGGCGCGGTCGAGGTCGCCGTCGCCATAGGCGGTGGCGATGCCCGCCGCGTGCCGGGATAGGTTGGCCGAGATGTCGGGATGGACGCCCGCC
>NZ_RZSG01000229.1:0-8018 GCF_003997725.1 Mesorhizobium sp. M4A.F.Ca.ET.050.02.1.1 | reverse complement strand
CCAGATTGCCGTCCGGCAGATAACGCCCCAGGTCGCCAGTCTTATACAGCCGGTCGCCCTCCACAAAGGGACTGGCGATGAACCGCTCCGCCGTCAGCTCGGGCCGGTTCAGGTAGCCACGCGCAACACCCGCCCATGCTTGCCTGCAGTAAGGCCGGAGGCAATGTCGCGTGGGTGATCGATTCACTCCGCAGGTAATCCGAGAGTTCGGCACTCGCCTGGCGGAGCTCATCCGCAGGCAAATGCAAGGCAGCGCCGGAGCCAAGCGCCATAATCATTTCCCAGGCACTCGCATCAAAACCGAAGGAGGCGAACTGCACCACTCGACTGTTTGAACCAACGCCAAACAGTCCGATCTGAGCCAGCCCCAGATTGACCACTCCGCGATGCTCGACCATGACGCCCTTGGGCGTCCCTGTGGAGCCCGAGGTGTAGATGATGTAGGCGAGATGGCGCGCGGTGAGGCCAAGGGCGCGCGGCTCGGGATCCGCAGCAGGCAGTTCGGCCCAGACCGGGGTGTCCTCCAGATCGACCACCGTCACATTGACCAACGCCTCAGGGCCGAGCGCGGCCCGGCCGGCCGCATCGGCCAGCAGCAGCTTGGGCGCGGCATCGGCGAGCACCTGGTTGAGCCGCGCGCAGGGATAGGCCGGGTCCAGCGGCACATAAGCGCCGCCCGCCTTCAGGATCGCCAGCAGTCCCACCACCATGGCCGGGCTGCGCTCGACGCAGATCGCCACCGGCTGGTCCGGCTTGACCCCAAGGGCGATCAGATGATGGGCCAGCCGGTTGGCCCGCGCGTTGAGCTCGCCATAGCAGAGCGCCTCGTCCTCATGCACCAATGCCACCGCCTCGGGCGCCTGGCGCACCTGCTGCTCGAACAGCTCGTGGATGCAAAGACCCGACGGATAGTCCGCCGCCGTCCGGTTCAGCTCCTCCAAAAGATAGGTGCGCTCCTCGGGCGGAAGAATGTCGAGCGCGCGCACCGGCCTGTCGGGAGCCTGCTCCAATGCCTCCGACAGCGCTTCGAGCGCCCGCTGCATGTAGCCGCAGACCCGATCCGCAGAGATCGGCTCCACCACCTGTGCGGTGAGGCCGAGCGCCTCGCCAAAATCCTCCACCGACAGGGTCAGCGGATAGTTGGTGCGCTCCTCGCTGCCCAGCCATTCCACGCCGGACAGACCATCGTCCGTCCTGGAGCCGGCCATGGCCGCCGGCGTGTTGTGGCGGTAGTTCAACAGCGCGCCGAACAGCGGCGCCGGCGCCGCAACGCCGCTGCAGCGTTGCGCCTGCGCCAGCGAGGCATGCTCGTGTGAGAGCAGCTCGGCCAGACGGGCATGGGTGAGACGCAGACTTTCCTCAACTCCGGTGCCGTCGAGGTCGAGCCGCACAGGCAGGGTGTTGATGAACAGGCCCATGGCGCGGTCGGCGCCCGCACCCGCATGCATGCGGCCGAACAGCACCGTGCCGAACACCACCTGCTCTCGGCCGCTGCTCAGCGCCACCACCTGGCCCCAGGCCAGATGGCAAAGGCTGGCCAGGCTCAGCCCCAGCCGCCGCGCCTGGGCCCGCAGCCGATCGTTGAGCGCCTGCGGCAACATCCGATGCGCCTCGCCGACCCCGCTGCCGTCGCCATGCACTTGGCTGAGCCCGAACGGCAGCGTCGGCTCGTCGATGTCGGCCAGCATCGAACGGAAGAACTCTTCATGCGCCTTGGCATCGCCCCCCAGCCGCGCCTGCGCCACCAGATTGCGGAACGGCTGCGGCGCGGCAAGCTCATGCCCGCGACCCTGGAGCACGGCCCGCACCTCGGCATGCATGATCTCCAGCGTCGTGTGATCGCCGATCAGATGGTGCTGCAACTCCAGCAGCAGCCAGCGCCCGCTGCCGGGCTCGCGCGCGATCACAACCCGCATCAAGGGCGCCCGGCCAAGATCGATGCGGTGCCGGCGCGGATCGAACCGGCGCTTCAGCTGCTCGGAACCGGGACCGCCATCCTCATCCAGCTCGACCTCGGTCACCTCCAGGGCCGCCTTGCGCCACACCACCTGCGCCGGGCTCGACAGCCCCTCCCAGACAAAGGCCGTACGCAGAATGTCGTGCCGGTCCACCACCTGCTGAACCGCGCCAAGATAGCGCTCCAACAGGCCGCGCTCGGCAAACGCCATCTGCGAGACCAGTAGGTAGGGATCGCCCTTCGTCGCCAGCAGATGATGGAACAGGATGCCGTCCTGCAGCGGCGACAGGCCATAAATGTCCTGGATGTTGGCGACCCCGCCCGGCACCGTGGCGACGATCCGGTCGATCTCTTCCTGCCCAAGCTCGATGAGGGGCAGCATCTGCGGCGTAATCCCCGCACTCTGCTCGGTGATCGGGTTGGCAGGCACCGCCACCTCGTGATGGCTGCCAAGGCTTGCCGCCAGATCGCAAAGCACCGGCCGGGCGAACAGGGTGCGCACCTCCACCCCGAGCGACAGCCGTCGCAGCCGCTCCATCAGCTGCACGGCCAACAGCGAGTGGCCGCCGAGCTCGAAGAAGTTGTCGTGGCGCCCGACCCGCTCGACCCCGAGCAGCTCCGCCCAGATCCCGGCCAGCGCCGTCTCGACCGCGCCCTGCGGCGCTTCATAGGCGGCGTGCGCATAGGCCTCGTCGGCCGGCGCCGGCAGCGCCTGGCGGTCGAGCTTGCCGTTCGGTGTCAGCGGCAGCCCATCCAGCCGCACGAAGGCCGACGGCACCATGTAGTCGGGCAGCCGCGCACCCAGATGAGCGCGCAAGGCGCCGGCAAGCGCGCCGCCATCGTCCCCGTCCGAGCCGGCCTCGGGTCCGCACACGACATAGGCGACAAGGTGCTTGTCGCCGGCGCGGTCCTGGCGCGCCACAACCACCGCCTCACGCACCCAGGCATGCTCGCAAAGCCGCGCCGCGATCTCGCCCGGCTCGATGCGGAAGCCGCGGATCTTCACCTGCTCGTCGTTGCGGCCCAAAAACTCCAGATTGCCGTCCGGCAGATAACGCCCCAGGTCGCCAGTCTTATACAGCCGGTCGCCCTCCACAAAGGGACTGGCGATGAACCGCTCCGCCGTCAGCTCGGGCCGGTTCAGGTAGCCACGCGCAACGCCTGCGCCGCCAATGTAAAGCTCGCCCACCGCCCCGAACGGCACAGGCGCGCCATGGCCGTCAAGCAGGTACACCCGCGTGTTCGCAATCGGACGGCCGAGGGGAGGCAGTTGGGGCCAACATGATGGGTCAGCCGCAAGCCGGTGCTCGGCAATGACGTTGATTTCTGTCGACCCGTATTGATTGATCAATCTCGCCTTTGGATGTGCTTCGAAGAACGCCTTAAGCCCTGGAGTGGCCTGCAGTTGCTCACCCGCTGTATAGATCTCACTTAGAGAGGGCAGTTGCACTTGCTGCCCGCCCCAGACCTCCGCAAAATGGTTCAATGCTACGAATGGAAGGAAAAGCCGCTCGATCGCCTCCCCCTTCACGAACTCGAGCAAGTCGGAGAAGTCCTTGCGGGTTTCTTCCCGCAAGAGCACGAGCAGTCCACCCTCCTTCCAGCAAATGAACAATTCCTGGGAGGACACATCGAAGTTCAGGGTCGCGAATTGAAGTGTGCAAAGTTTTGACGTGCCAACCCCCGCGAGCGAGTTCACAAGCGACCCGTGGGACATTTCGACGCCCTTTGGCGTTCCGGTAGAGCCTGAAGTGTAGATGACATAGGCGAGATGGCGTGATGTGAGGCCAAGCGTGCGCGGGTCCGGGTCCGAAGGCGCGCGCTCGGCCCAGGCCGGGGTGGCCGTATCCAGATCGACCACCGTCACATTGGTCAGCACCTCGGGGCCGAGTGCTGCCCGTCCGGCCCCATCGCAAACCAGCAGCCGCGGCGCGGCATCGTCCACAACCTGCCGCAGCCGCGCGCTGGGATAGGCCGGGTCCAGCGGTAGATAGGCGCCGCCCGCCTTGAGGATCGCCAAAACCCCCACCACCATCGCCAGGCTGCGCTCCAGGCAGATCGCCACCGGCTGATCCGGCTTGACCCCAAGGGCGATCAGATGATGGGCCAGCCGGTTGGCCCGCGCATTGAGCTCGCCGTAGCTCAGGCGCTCGTCGTCGCAGACCACCGCCACCGCCTCCGGCGCCTGGCGCACCTGCGCCTCGAACAACTCATGGATGCATCGGTTCGAACGATAATCGGCCGCCGTCCGGTTCAGATCCTCCAGCAGATAGGTGCGCTCGGCGGCCGGCAGGATATCGATGCGGCCGACCGGCTGCCCCGCATCGGCCATCACGCCACACAACAATGTTTGCAAATGCTGCGTCATACGGTCGATCTGCGTCGGTGCCAATCGACTTGCATCAAAGTGCCATCGAAAGCTCCCATCCAGAGTGCAAGGCTCGAATGTCAGCAAATCACCGGACAGGGTTGTCTCAGAACTCGCGTTCGAAGCTAGATCGCTAGCGGCAGAACAGCTATCTGTAATCGTAATGCCAATCGACCAGGGCTGGTGTGATCGTAGTGCCTCCACACCTCGCAATGTCGGGCAGCGCGCGATAAGATCCCGCGCGAAGCTGCCGTGCTCCGTCAGCCGAGCGAATTCGGCCACCACCGCCCCGCGCACTTCCTCAAAATTATGTGCAAGATCAATGGTAACTTCGATCGGCACGACAGAGGCGATAAGCATCTCCACCGCTTTCGAACTGGCTTGCGATCTATCCCATGCAGGCGTGCATCCCAGTTGAAGCTCTGCTTCTCCCGTGATGCGGGCGAGATAGATCAGCCAAGCCGTTACCAAGTATTCCGTGCGATCGAATGGCGACAGCTTGGCCAAAGCACTTGGAATGACGCCCGAACTCGACTGCCATCTGGGCGCCGTCTTAGCCTCGGACGACGACACGAAGGGAAGCTGCGATGTTTTAAACTGCTCTAGCCGCTGTCGCCAAAAATACTGTGAAGGGGCCAGCTTCTCATGGGCGGCAGTTATGCTCCGCACCTCATCATCGCTTAATATCGGAAGGCGACCACCTTCATCAAGATTGCAGTGTCCCGCCAAGCTCCCTCCGTCACCAATACCGTCGCCGACAGTATCGCAGTTGCCACCGTTCCCTCGTCTGAGTTTCCGGTGAGCGTGGTCAGCGGACGACTTCTCCTCAGTCCGTGCCCCTTTTTAGAGGATCACGCATGCATCGTGCCAAAGGCGAAATCGTTCGCAATGAATATGATAGCAAGAACACTGCTATGTGGCTTATCCGACATCGCCGGACATCGTCCCTTTGAGCGCGCTTTCAATCGGCACAAGCCTTCCAGAATCTCCCCGATGTGTTCGCCGAAGCAAGCGGAGCCTGGAACATATCACTGTCACCGCTTGCGGCCGCGTAGGTAGGGACCCTTCGTGGAAAGCCCCCGTTTATCAATGAAGACCAATGAGAAAGCGGAGCCGATGTGAACGAGATAACAAACAATTTTTCCGCTGAGGTCGGCGGAATGCGGTGCGGATGGTGTTGGGTCGCTAAGGTGGATGTTCCTCGCATTGAGCGGCGGTTTGATATCTGTCGTTG
This sequence comes from Mesorhizobium sp. M4A.F.Ca.ET.050.02.1.1, assembly GCF_003997725.1. NCBI lineage: Bacteria > Pseudomonadati > Pseudomonadota > Alphaproteobacteria > Hyphomicrobiales > Phyllobacteriaceae > Mesorhizobium > Mesorhizobium sp. M4A.F.Ca.ET.050.02.1.1. Next base: position 2,459 of record NZ_RZSG01000229.1, on the reverse strand, counting down.
GTTTATTTTGTTCAATATGCCGAGCCTGCCGGGTCGTCGAGACTGTGGCGCTCGGTTCCGTTGAGGGGCGGGTTGAAGATACTTACGAGGATCAGGTCCTTGTCTCGGCCCCCGCGCAGAAGATGCTTGTCATGCTTATCAAGCACATAGATGTCGCCCTTGCGAATGGGGAAGACATTCCCGTCCATGTCCTCGACCTCGCCCTCTCCGGCGATGCAGTAGCAGGCTTCGAGATGATTACGGTATTGCAGAAGCGAGACCGTGTTAGCGCGCACTACGGTGTGGCAGATGCTAAAGCCCATGCCGTCCTTATCGGTCAGAAGGCGGTGGCTAGTACCATTGCCCCAATCGACGAAGTGATCGGTCGCTTCAACATCCTGCAGGCTACGCACAATCATAGCACTATCCTTTTTATTCCGCAGCCGAGCCGGGGGCGCGTACTACCGTGATGTTGCCACTTCTGCGCGGTACTGCCGCCTGCGTTGCATGTTCCAGAATGCCCTACCGGCCACATAAAGTGTTTTCGGTCGCAAATCTGGCAAGTTGTTTCCTTCCTTCGCTGTGCCTCGCGACACGAATACAACTCCGCAGCCTGTTAGCTATTGAAGCAAATCTCGTGCCACCCTGGTAGAGAAAGGGGATAGAAATTGGGGCTGTTTTTTCAGATAATTAGAGAGTGGAAGGATTAGCAGGGCAGTGAAGCCAATCTTACAAAGGACTTTGCGGCACATCGATTACGTTCAAATGAATAAGTTGCTGCCCTGCGAGGTCGTTTCAGCGCATCTCGACTGGTGGGTCGGCAAGACAATGGGGAACGGGAATGATCGCAGGCGTAAAGGGACGGCTTTGGGGCCGGAAGCTTCGGGCCGGGAAAACCGGACCCAAGTTGGGCGCAAGCATTGTTGGCCTCCGCCCGGTCAGGCATTCACCGGCTCGGGAAATGCCAATTGATTCTGCTCAACCGCGGCATGCCTAAACGGCCACCTGCGTCCCGATCTCGACGACACGTCCGGTTGGGATCTGGAAATACTCCGTCGCATCGGCCGCCGAGCGCGCCAGGCCGATGAACAGCTTGTCCTGCCAGACCGGCATTCCGGAATTGGGCGATGCCTTGAGCGAGCGCCGCGACAGGAAGAAGGATGTCGTCATGATGTCGAACTTCCAGCCCTGCTTGCGGCAGATCGCCAGCGCGCGCGGAATGTTAGGCTGCTCCATGTAGCCGAAGGTCAGCGTCACCCGCATGAACAGCGCGTTGACCGTCTCCATCTTGACGCGCTCGCTGTCGGGCACGACCGGCTGCGGTGCCGTCACCACCGAAAGGATGACATTCTGCTCGTGCAGCACCTTGTAGTGCTTGAGGCTGTGCATCAGCGCGGTCGGCGCGCTCAGTGGATCGCTGGTCAGGAACACCGCGGTGCCCGACACCAGATGCGGCTTCTTCTTCAGCAGGTTGCCGGCAAGGAAATCCAGCGGGATCTCGTTCCGGCGCGTCTTTTCGAACAAATAGCGGGTGCCGCGGATCCAGGTCCACATGGTGAGCACAATAACTGCGGCAATGGCAAGCGAGGACCAGCCCCCTTCAAACACCTTGACTATGTTGGCGACAAAGAAGCCGGTATCGACGAAGGCGAACACCGCCATCAAGGCGACCGCGACGCCGAGCGGCCACTTCCAGATGCGCGTCATCACAACAAAAAGCAGTATATTCGTCACCAGCATGTTGCCGGTCACCGAAATACCGTAGGCCGAGGCCAGTCTGCTCGATTCACCGAAGCCGACCACCAGCAGCATCACCACCAGCGCCAGCAGCAGGTTGACGCGCGGCAGGTAGATTTGGCCCGACTGTTTTTCCGACGTATGCAGGATCACGAAACGCGGCAGCATGTTGAGCTGCACCGCTTGTCTGGTCAGCGAGAAGGCGCCGGAGATCACCGCTTGGCTGGCGATCACGGTCGCCGCCGTCGCCAGCACCACCATCGGGATGAGCATCCAGCCTTCGTTCATCTCGAAGAAGGGATGACCGACGACACCGCCATTCGCCAGGACGAAGGCGCCTTGCCCGACATAGTTGAGCAACAGGCAAGGAAACACGATTGCCAGCCAGGCAAGCACGATCGGCTTGCGCCCGAAATGGCCGAGGTCGGCATAGAGCGCCTCAGCGCCGGTGACGGCGAGAAAAACCGCACCAACCGTGACGAAGGCGACTTCGGGCGAGTTGGCCAGGAACGACACGATGTAATGCGGGCTGATTGCCAGCAGGATTTCCGGGTCGTCCATGATGTGGTTGAGGCCGGAAAGGCCGATGGCCAGGAACCACAGCGCGGTAACGGGCCCGAACACCAATCCTACGCCGCCGGTGCCAAACCGCTGTACCGCAAACACGATCGCCAGGATGGCCAGTGTCAGCGGCACCACATAGGGCTGGAATGTCGGCGTGACGACATTCATACCTTCGACCG
>NZ_RZSG01000228.1:0-8022 GCF_003997725.1 Mesorhizobium sp. M4A.F.Ca.ET.050.02.1.1 | reverse complement strand
CTTCTGCTCAGCCATAGTAATCCTGGGGCCTGCCACCATGGCTGAGCAGAAGTGCTGCGCATTTGGCCATGTCGAGGCAGCTGCCCCCGCCGATCCCGATCACCATGTCCGGCTTGAAATCCTTCGCCTGCGCAATGCAGGCGGCGACGCTGTCGCGGGGCACATCCGGCAGCGTTCGGTCGTAGACCAGCGTCTCTATCGCCGCATTGTGCAAGCCCGCAAGAATTTCGGCGAGCTGCGAAGTCGCCGCGAAACGCTCGTCGGTGCAGACGAACGCGCGCCGCCCAAATTTGGCGGCAACGGCAGGCAGCACATGACGCTGGCCTTTGCCGAACAGGATCTCGCGCGGCAGGCGCGCGGCTGCGAACAAGGTCATGGACGGCATCCTTCAGTTCCAGAGGCCGGGCCTCGACGTCCGGGTCATTTCCCAAAATATCCTCTATTAAATCGTATAGGATATAGGATTGAATTGACCGAACCATCGTGCTAGTGAGTGCTCCTGTCAAGAGGGTAAACAATGCAGAACGCGGACCTGACGGAAGCTCCTTCGACAGCCCGTATCCAGCGCGCCAACAGCCTGGCCGGCGACGTTTACGAGGCAATCTTCGCGCAGCTGATGTCGCTCAGGATTGCTCCGGGATCGCGCATCACCGTCGACAATCTCGTGAAGGAATTCAACGTCTCGCATACCCCCATTCGCGAAGCGCTTGGCAGGTTGGAGGGTGAGGGCCTGGTGTTGAAGACCCACCTGATCGGCTATCGGGCCGCCCCGCAAATCACCCGCCGCCGCTTTGACGAGCTTTACGAGCTGCGCCTTCTGCTTGAGCCAGCTGCCGCGGCCAAAGCCACTGCAAGACTGGACGACGAGCGCCTGACCGTGCTGCAGGAAGCGGCTGGCGTCATGGCCCGGCGAGAGGGGAAAGACGAACGCCTGCGTTATTCGAACTTCGCCCGTCAGGATGCGATCTTCCACGACAAGATCGTCGAGTTCGCCCAGAACGAGCTCATTCGCGAGACGCTCAATCACCAGCATACCCACTTCCACATCTTCCGCTTGATGTATCACTCACGCGTGACCGAAGAGGCACTCGACGAGCATGAGGCCATCCTCGCCGCCTTCTCCGCGGGCGATCCGGACGCCGCCGAAAAAGCCATGCGCGTGCACATCGAGAATTCGCGGGACCGGCTCCTGCCTGCGTTCGAGTAGCCATCGCGATCTCGCTTGCCCGGGGACCGTCAAGCTCGACGGGCCGCCGATCGCCCAGCCAACGCCAAGGAAAACTATTCCCCGACTTAACCGCTCTGCTCCGATTTCGATCCCTGTCTGGCGAGGCGCCAAATGCACCTCGCCTTCCCACAAACCGAGAGGAAGACCATGCCAGGAAAAAAGATACTGATGCTGACGGGCGAATTCACCGAGGAATATGAAATCTTCGTCTACCAGCAGGCGATGGAGGCCGTCGGCCATACTGTTCATGTCGTCTGCCCCGACAAGAAAGCCGGCGACCTGATCAAGACATCGCTGCACGATTTTGAAGGCGATCAGACCTATACCGAAAAGCCCGGTCACAATGCGCTGATCAACAAGACCTTTTCCGACGCCGAGAAGCAACTGAGCCAATACGACGCCGTCTACTGCGCCGGCGGGCGCGGACCGGAATATATCCGCACCGACAAGCGCGTGCAGGCGATGGTGCGCCACTTCCACGAGGCGAACAAACCGATATTTACGATCTGCCACGGCGTCCAGATCCTGATAGCGGTGGACGGCGTCGTCCGCGGCAAGAAGGTCGGCGCGCTCGCGGCTTGCGAACCGGAGGTGACGCTGGCAGGCGGCACGTACATCGACCTGTCGCCCACCGATGCCTATGTGGATGGGACGATGGTTTCGGCGAAAGGTTGGACGGCGCTTGCGGCGTTCATCCGTGAATGCCTGAAGGTGCTGGGAACGGAAATCCGCCACGCGTAAGCGTTTGGTCCCGACGCATCCCGCAATGGATGCGTCGGCCCCCTTCAAAGGTGGCTCGATTCCATCATTCGTCAAATACGATCAGCGAACGCATCAGCGTTTCTCTTGCCGAGCCCAGATGTGCTCGGCAGGCTCGCTCAATGCGCTCGGGATCGCGGCTTTCGAGCGCATCGATATAGGCAAGATGCTCCAGGATCGCCGCCTGGTTGCGCTGCTTCTCGTCATGTTTGTTCCACTGATAGTGGTAGTGAAAAATGAAGCTGATGATATCGTAGAAATCGTCGATGAAGCGGTTCGGCGAAGCCTCGTTTATGAGCCGGTGAAACCGGTTATCGAGGCCTGAAAAGTCGTGGAAGCGGCTTTCAATCCGCTTCAGCAGTTCGGTATGCGCAATCTTGAGCACGGCCAGCTTCTCCCACAGGGGAGAAGTGTCGGCCTGCTGTGAAAACAGATGCGCCGAGCGCAGCTCGAACATTACGCGGATCTCGAACAGCTCAAGTGCGAAATCTTCCGTAAAGCCCTTGAAAAGCCAACCCGTGTTCGGCCTTTTTTCGAGCAGCCCAAATCGGCTGAAGCGGATCAGGAACTCGCGAATTCCGTTGGTTGCGACACCGAACTGCCGCGCAAGCTCGAGCTCGTTGATGCTGGTGCCGGGTCTGGTGTCACCGCGCAGCATCCACTCCATGAATTGCTGCTCGACGTGCTTGGCGCGTGATGTGGTTTCGGCGTCGGGATAGTAATCGTTATCCTCGACCGCTCGGCCTGCCGTCCTGACGCCGCCGCGCTCGGCGATAAGGTCGCGGCGGGCAAGTTCTCTCAGGACCTTTCGGACAGTCGTGCGGCTGACTCCCATTCGCCGTCTAAGCTCATTTTCGGAAGGAAGCTCGCCGGTCAATTGTCCGTCGTGCAGCATACTGGCGACCCGGTTGAAAGCCTTCTTGTAGACAGTGTCGGTTCGCATAGGATCTACCTCAGAGCATTACCTTGTTCTTTCCAGCGTGAACTTTATCCATAAAAAACAACTTGACCAAGGGATACTCTGGTTGTTTTTTATCGATAAGAGGAAGCTAAAATACGGCACAAGTTTTTTGACGACGAGGCTTACAAAAGCCCCGGCGGGGAGGGGAACTTGCCTGAAACGGGAGACACCGGCACCACTGTCGGCGAGGCCGCATTGCGAGCACCCAGGAAGCAAGAAGCTGTTCCCGGACTCGCGCTGGGCTTGGCCCTGCTGAGTGCTGGCCCGGTTGTTATCCTGGCCCTGCTGATTGTCGTTCTCAGTTTTTTGTCGCCCTATTTCTTGACCGGACGCAACCTCAGCAACATCCTCGCCCAGACCGCCGTCATCTCTGTTGTGGCGATGGGCCAGCATCTTGTCATCCTGACACGCGGGATCGATCTGTCCGTCGGCTCGAACGTGGCACTGGCTTCGGTCGTCGGCGCGCTCAGCTTCCATGCCGGCGCTCCCGCCGTCCTGGTAATCGCGGTCATGGTTGGCTGCGGTGCGGCGGTCGGCGCCATCAACGGGCTCTTCTACGTCTTCGGTCGGTTGCCGCATCCGTTCATCATCACGCTGGCGACATTGAGCATCGCCAAGGGATTGGCGCTCCAACTCGCCGACGGGCGGGCCATTCCCGGCATGCCGGATGCCATCGATGCGCTTGGCCGCGAGGCGGTCTGGGGTCTGCCGGGATCGGTATTTGTGGTCGCGGGCGTTGCCGCGGTGATTTTCGTCATGGCCAAGACGATGGTCTGGGGGCGCTGGATCTATGCCGTTGGCGGCCGGCCCGACGCCGCAGTCCGCATGGGCATTCCCGTCTCCTGGGTCCTGGTTTCGGTCTATGTGATCTCAGGACTGTGCGCCGGCGTCGGTGCGGTCATCCTTGCCGGCCGCACCGACGCCGGTTCGCCCTTGTTCGGCAATCTGCTGGAACTGGATACGATCGCGGCGGTGATCATCGGCGGTGCCAGCTTTCTCGGCGGCCGCGGCCATCTTGGCCATGCCTTGATCGGCGCCATCATGATCGGCGTCATCCGCAACGCGCTCAACCTGCTCAACGTCAATGTCTTCTTCCAACTCATCGTTATCGGGGTGGTCATCGTCATAGCGGTCGAGTCCGATGTGTTGCGCAACTATCTTGAAGGGCGCGTGCGCGTCATGCAGGCCGGGAGGCAGTCGTGAGTGCCGTTCCAGCAGGCGTCGATCATGCAGCTGAATATCCTGTGCTTGCGGTACGCGGCGCGACCAAGCGTTTCGGCTCGGTTGTGGCGCTGGACGACGTCAGCATCGAGGTCCGACGCGGCGAGATCTTGGGGCTTCTTGGCGACAACGGCGCTGGCAAGTCGACGTTGACCAAATGCATCAGCGGAGTGCACCAACTCGATGCCGGCGCGATCCTCCTGGACGGTGCGCCAACGCAGATACGCTCCCCTGCGGATGCGCGCTTCGCCGGTATCGAGACTGTCTACCAGGATCTGGCGCTGTTCGACAATCTGACGCCAGGACAGAACTTCTTTGCCGGTCGCGAACTGGCGGGGCCGCAATGGCTTCCTCGCGGCATGCGATTTCTTCAACAGCGCCGGATGGATGCCGAAACGCGCATTCTGCTCGCCAATTTGAAAGTCACGTTGCCAAGGCTGGACGCCGTCGTTGCCATGATGTCGGGTGGACAAAGGCAAGCCATTGCGGTGGCCCGGTCGACCGTGTTTGCCCGCAAGGTCGTGATCCTGGACGAGCCGACCGCCGCACTTGGGCTGCGTGAATCGCGGCAAGTGCTCAACCTGGTCGCCGCCCTGCGCGACCAGGGCAACGCTGTTATCCTGATAACCCACAACATGGAGCATGTCGTCGAGCTTGCCGATCGCGCCGTGGTGCTTCGCCAGGGCCGCAAGGTCGGTGAGCTGATGCCGACCAAGGACAACAAGCAGGAACTGGTCTCCATGATCGTGGGAGCCTGATCCGTTCGAGATTTGGGGACCGTTCCGGTCCGCAAATGACTGAAGCGACTTCCGTCGGAAGCCGCCTCAATTCCAAGGGAGGAATGGAATGCCACTAAACCGAAAACTGTTCGCTGGGCTGGCGATCGGCGTTGCGTGTGCGATGCCGGCTTCGGCGGCCGACAAGATCAAGGTCGGCCTGATTACGAAATTCCCGGTGCCGTTCTACTCGACCATGGAGGATGCCGCCAAGAAATACGCGGCCGCTCATCCTGAAGTCGAGTTGGTCACCGGCCAGGGCCAGGCGGCAACCGACATCGAGGGCCAGATTGCCCTGATCGAATCGATGATCACGCAAGGGGTCAAGGGTCTGGCGATCACTCCCGTCGATCCGACCGTCGCGCCGACGCTCGACAAGGCGGTCGCTGCCGGCATCAAGGTGGTTCTCGTCGACAACGGTATCCCGGACTGGAAAGGCCAGACCGCGTTGGTTTCGACCAACAACCTCAACGGCGGCAAGATCGCCGGAGAGTATCTGAAGACAGTGCTCAAGAGCGGCGACAAGATAGGTATCCTGCAAGGCGTTCCGGGAGTGCCGGCGCTGGACGACAGGGTCACCGGCATGATGGAGGGGCTCGGCGACGTCAAGGTGGACGTCGTCGGCAAGGGTGCAACCAATTGCACGCTTGAACTTGGCACGTCGGTGACCGAGGACATCCTGACCGCCAATCCCGATCTCAAGGCAATCTACGCAGCCTGCGGACCGCCTATCCCAGGAGCCGTCAAGTCGATCAGCAATGCGGGGATCGCCAACGACAAGATCATCCTTGTCGGCTTCGACGCCTGCTGCGGTGAGATCGAAGCGATCAAGTCCGGCGCGGAAGATGCCAGCGTTGCGCAATTTCCGGCAAAAATGGGCGAACTTGGCATCGATACTGTCGTCAAGGCGATCCGCGGGGAGACCGTCGAAGCCAATGTGGATACCGGGGCAGGACTGGTGACGCTGCAGAACGTCAAAGACTTCGAATAGGCTCCACACCTTGGCCCGGCGGTGATCTCCGCCGCCGGGTTCTTTTTGAAACATTTCAGGAAGACAATTCGCATGAAAGCGCTCGTATGCCGAAAGCCCGGCGAACTGATCTTCGAGGATCGCCCGGCGCCCGGCCCGCCTGGCGCCGGATGGGCGCTGGTCAGCATCAGCCATGTCGGCATCTGTGGCACCGATTACCACATCTTTGAGGGCAAGCATCCCTACCTGGCCTATCCACGTGTCATGGGGCATGAACTCTCTGGCACCGTGACTGCGGTTGGCGAAGGCGTCACCATCGAGGTCGGTGAGCGGGTCGTCGTAAATCCCTATTTTGCCTGCGACAAATGCATTGCCTGCCGTCACGGCAAGCCGAATTGCTGCGTATCGATCGAGGTGTTGGGCGTTCATCGCGACGGCGGCATGTGTGAGGAATTGCTGGTGCCTGCCGGCAACCTCTACCCGGTCGCAGGATTGCCGCTCGTTCACGCGGCGGCTGTCGAGTTCCTGGCGATCGGCGCTCACGCGGTGAGACGCTCCGAGCTTGCTGCCGGCGCACATACGCTGGTCGTCGGCGCCGGGCCCATCGGACTGGGTACGGCATTGTTTGCGCGTATTGCCGGCCAAGCGGTGACGCTCATGGACACCAGCACGGAACGGCTCGACTTCGCCGAAAGCCAACTCGGGTTTCCGGTCATCGATGGTGCTTCGGTTTCACCTGTCAAACTGGTGAGAGAACGAACCGATGGCGATTGCTTCGACCTCGTCTTCGATGCGACCGGCAGCAAGGCTTCGATACAGGCAGCTTTCGGTTACGTGGCCCACGGCGGTGCCCTGGTAATGGTAAGCGTGATCAAGGACCAGATCAGCTTCTCGGACCCCGAATTCCACAAACGCGAGATGATGTTGATCGGCAGCCGCAACGCGCTTCGCGCCGACTTCGACCACGTCATGGCGGCAATGCACGACGGCGCCATACCCGTGGACAAGCTCACAACGCACCACACCACCGTTCAAAACAGCCCGCGCGATATTTCTCATTGGGCAAATCAGAAATCGGGGCTTATCAAGGCCGTGATCGCCTTCTAGGGCCTCCAAAGCAGCCGCTCAACTGAACAAACGTGGGCCGAACCTATCTCACAAAGTGGTTGTGTTCGACACTGGCGACCGGTTACTAAAGGGCTAGTTGTCGTCACGTTTCGAGGTGGGTTAGTCTTCCTGGTTTGCCAGCCGTGCTAAATCGGATGGCTGTCTCGTGGTTTAGATCCGTTGAAATGGGGTGAACGGGCATGGGCATTCTGGACTTCATTTCCAAGCAATTTATCGACGTCATCCAGTGGACTGCAGACGAACCGGGCGTGCTGGCCTCTCGGTTCCCAATGTCCGGCATGGAAATCCAGAACGGCGCCCAGCTCGTGGTGCGCGAGACGCAGAAGGCGGCCTTCTTCAATGAAGGCAAGATCGCCGACATCTTCGGGCCAGGCACCTACACGCTCAACACCCAGACGCTGCCGGTGCTGACCTATCTGAAGAACTGGGACAAGTTCTTCGAGTCTCCCTTCAAGTCGGACGTGTATTTCTTCGACACCAAGGACCAGATCGATCGCAAATGGGGCACCACCCAGCCCCTGACTGTCCGTGACAAGGAATATGGGCCGATCCGCCTACGCGCCTTCGGCAACTATGCCTATGCCATTGGCGATGTCGGGGTGTTCTGGTCGCGTCTGGTCGGCACGGCCGAGCGCTCCACCTCCGAGATGATCGAGGGGCAGCTGCGCGGTGCCATCCTCACTGCCATCGCCAGCAAGCTCGGCCAGAGCAACATCGCCTTTATCGACATGGCGGCCAATCAGGAAACATTCTCGCAGCAACTGGCGGAGGCGATCGGCCCGGCGCTCCAAGCCTACGGCATCGACGTCAAGAGCTTCTACGTGCAGAGCCTGTCGTTGCCCGAGGAGCTCCAACGCGTCCTCGACAAGGTGAGTTCGATGAACATGCTGGGCGACCTCAATCGCTATGCCCAGTTCCAGACTGCCGAATCGATCCCGATCGCCGCCGAGAATCCGGGCGGCCTGGCGGGGGCGGGGGC
>NZ_RZSG01000227.1:0-8029 GCF_003997725.1 Mesorhizobium sp. M4A.F.Ca.ET.050.02.1.1 | reverse complement strand
AGGTTACGCCTCAGATGCTTCAGGCGGGCGTGGCACGCTTTTGCGATCTTCCTTTGGAAGAAGTTGATCCCACTTACGTGGTTTCGGCGGTATTGGAGGCAATGGGACTGGAGTTCGCATCGCCAGCGGAATGATACTCCCATAGAGGGCGACATCGGCCATTTCCTGCGCCATTCGCCTCAGGTCCGCAACGTTGACGTGGAACACGTAATCCTTACCGCCGAATTGGTTGGCTCTTTTACTGACCCTCATGGCCCCAAGCTTGGCGTCGCTTTGAATATCGGCATGGGCAATGAAGTTGCGGTTCTCTGCGCATATGTTTGCGTAGAGTAGGAAGGTCCCTATGGCTTCGCTCATCGCCGGTTCGGTGCGCCTCAGGATCACAGTGGAAGCCCTGATAAGCCCGATCTTTTGGGAATTTGTAAGCGTAGTCCTCAGGAAGGCGGCTTGAGAGTATTCTAGCCCTTGGTAGAGGAACCGCTCATAGACATTCTCGACCCGCGCCCACCAGGATGTGATACAACCAACGGCGTGCATCGCGTTGTCTTGGTCATTGGGGTAATCAGGCCATGCGGCCTGCCCATACATGGAGTCCTTATCTCGCATGGATAAGTCTGTCCCCTCAGACGAAAAGCGCTTCAATGAGACGCTGAAGCGGATGCTGAAGACGCCCCCGAAGCCGCATGACAAGAAAGAATCACCGCTTAAGGTGGCCGCCAAAGAAGCGACGAAGCAAGCCATAAAACATAAGCGTTGACTCTCCTATAGCAGCCGACCACCATATCGATTTTGGTGTGGGAGGGGTGGCAGATGAGACTAGCAATAATTGTACTTGCGATTTCGGGAATGATCACGTCAGCGGCGGTCGCGCAAGGCGACGGCCCTGTAATTGTCCCTGACAGAATCCAACAGTTGGCAACAGAGTTTCCGGTTGCTGAGCGACTGCATATCAAATGGGCTAATGCTTCGGTCGAAGATATTGGCCGTTATGTCGGGCTGCTGTCCGCTGTAAACGAAGTTGCAAATTCCATAGCGATTAAGAACGACCGTAAGACCGCGTCGGATGACGACTATAGGGCAGCCTTTTCCGTATTTTGTTTCTGGCCTGTAAATAAGCCACCGCTAGCGGAACCCTATTGGAACGACGCGTCGGCGGCATTCGGCAACGAAAAAGTTCGCGCCGCGCTCGGTTCGAGCGTAGGCCCGCTTGCCGTTGCCCTTCCATCGATGATTAAAGACGGGACCGCAAGCGACGAAGTGCTAAAGAAATGGCCACAAAATCAGGCAGAATATATGAAGTACGTAATCGACCTCGAAAGTTTGAAAAATGCTAAGTGACCTCATTCACTTCGCTATAACTGTCCCGGTTATTGACCTGTCAATTGCAACTTTTTTTATCTACGCCACTCATGCTTCTTGGAGGTCAGTTCGTCCATTTGAAAATGAAAAGGACACCGACGAAAGAACGCTCGGAGCCACCGTAATATTGGCTCAACTGGGAGCCGTGATAACCGGGTCATCAATCATATTGGCCGGCATCGCAGCTTTCGTCGCTTTAGCTGGTGCCACTATCGGTGAGTTGGACAAGTTTCATATTCTATATGCGGCAGTGTGGGCTGTATTCGCGATGGCCCTGTCACTTTTTACGATGTCAACTCTCCCCCACCGCACGCCGACACAGAACTTTGTAAAGTCACATGGCGTTGCGGTCTTATGTTCTGCCGCACTTTATTTTTGCCTCGCTTCGAGCGCGAGATTCCTTGTCGCGGTCGGCTCAATATTATTTTGATCGTTTTTTCCAACGAAGGAAAGCGCGAGCCTTCTGCTTAGGCGAGACCGGCTTCACCAGTCCGCCGATAGGTGAGGCGCTTGCCTTCGATCTTGGCAAGCAACTGGTCGTGGCGCTCGGTGTCGGTGAAGTTGAGCGCCGCGCGGCGATTGTAACGGAAATCGAACTCGGCAAGGTAGCGGTGCAAGTGCGCTTCGCCGCAATGCTGATAGACGCCGGTCATGCCGCGCTTGAAGACTGAGAACACGTTCTCAATCGTGTTCGAATGGATCGACTCGCCGTCCTCATAGCGAACGTATTCGCCAGCGGAATGATTGGTCGTCTTGTGCGAGGCGTATTCCTCGCCAGTCGTGGTGTAGAGCTTGGACTGGTCGGTGTAGAGCGTCGAGTTGCGGTCGGCATTGCGAACCAGGATATCGCGCACAACAGCCTTGGTGGCGTGCTGGACGTGAACCATGCGGGCTTTGCCGCCGCGCTCGACAAGGCCGATAACGGTGCGCTTCGGCTTCATCTTGCGCTTCAAGCGCGGCTGGCCTTTGCGCTGCGGCGAAAGGTAATCGCGGTCGACGCGTCCAATGTAGGTTTCGTCGGCTTCAACGGTCTTGCCTTCGCCGCCAAGCGGACCGCTGGACTTCACGTCTTCGGCCATCGCCTCGCGGATGCGGTGCGCCATGAACCAAGCGGTCTTGTAGGTGACGCCAAGCATGCGGTGCAGCTGATGCGCGGACATGCCTTTCTTGGACGAAGCCATGAGGAACGTCGCCAGAAGCCACTTATTCAAGGCGATCTTGGAGCGCTCGAACACGGTGCCGACAGTGACGGTGAACTGCTCACGGCATTCCATGCAGTTGTACAGGCCGGGACGATGCGCCTTGCCTTCCATCTTGGTGATACGGTCAGGACGAGCGTTGCCGCAATGCGGGCAGTTGGGACCATAGGGCCAACGCTGCGCTTCCAAATGGATGCGGGCGGCTTCGCCGTCTTGGAAGATTGGGCTGTCGAGTTTCATGGCTAGGTGCTCCCTGCCATCTTTCTAGCAGATAGCCCGTACTTTGTCACGTATATAATTAGGATTATTATCCTAGATGCGGTGATGCTCGGAGGGATCGCAATGGTCAGGCGCAAAAAACCCAGGCAGCTATCCGGTTCGGATTTGGAGCTCTTCCTGCAGGCGGCGGAGGCGCTGCACAAGAGCATCGTCGGCCCGCTGATCTCGCCGCAATGCGATCACTACCGCTCGCTCCAGCTTCTGCATGAGGCGCTGTTGAAGACGGTGCGAGAGGTCACCGGCAAGGAGGGTGGCGTTCATCCGGTGGAACGGGACGGGGCCGGTGAAGTAGGCCTAGTGAACGAGCCGCCTCGAAGCGGCCAGAGCCGCTTCCATGTCAGCGGCATTGACGATCCCTCTGACGAAAAGCACCATCATCAGCCGGGCGACATCGTTACGCTCGGCGTCGGCGGAAATGCCATAGTCGCGGCAATGCTTCGTCAATGCCTGGGTCAGCATGTGACGATCGTCCGAACTGATGTAAGTCGAGGAAGCCGTCGCGCCTCGGTCGATTTGGCCGGGATTAGCCTCGACGACCGTGCCGTTCTCTACGCCCTTTTTGCGGATTACCCGCAGTCCTGGCTGCAAGGAGGTGGAGGCTGGCGCGTCCTTCTGGCGACTCCAGTGTCGTGAGCGCATGACTCTCTTCTTCCTCAGTCGGGGGAAAGCGCGATCTACTCTTCCAAGCGTCCGTGTGCCTCGGTTGGGTGCGGACGACTGGTGTTAACCGCTAGCGGGTGGCTTTGGTTCCGTGGGCGTCGGGTACGAGCCTACCGCACCGCCGAGCTATTGCGGCGACGCGTATTGGCTCCCAGCCCGGGACGAGGTCGGTGACGCCGCCGCCTCCGAGAGCATTCACTCGGCCATGGCCCTGCGGCGTTTTGAAAACAACCGGCGCAACGCCACTTCGTCTGAGATGCCGTTCTCGAACGCTTGGATAACTTCGTTGGCAAGCTGCTCCCTCTGTTCCCGGTCCTTAAGGGCCAGACGGCGCTCGCTGCAAAGCTGGTCAAAAACGTTCTGGATAATCTCCAGATCGACAGGCGTGAATATGCTGCTGTATTTTTTGAAAGCCATGACGCTTTCCTCCCCCACCCGGGCGAAAGCGTGATCTGCTCTTTCAAGCATCCGCTTGCCTCGGTTGGGTGCGGATGACGAAGTTAATTGTATTCCTGCAATGTCACGTTAGCGAGTCGATTCGGCCTCGAACCGAATAGCCCGGTTTCGCACGGAGTGACAGGGTTTAGGGAACCGGGCTATCCAGCAAGCCCGCTGCCATCTGAAGGATGGGTGGCAACGGGCTTTTGGGACCTGACTAAACGCACGACCCGTTGCACGGTTCCCCGACATTGGGTCTTGCTGGCGGGCTTTTTCGACCCCCTCTGAAACCCTTCGACCGTGGCCCGAGCGCCAGGTCTAAGCCTCGAGCCATTTCGCCCGGGGCTGGGGAACGCTGCTGCTTCGCAAAACCCAATCCAGCACGCGCGGGTCGACATCGTTTTTGCCGGTAAGCCTGCGGATCAAAAACGCGGCGTGGGCCACCCATTTATCTTCAGGAATTCCGTCTTCGATGACCGATTTTACGAAGGCACACCGAAGGACCTCGCAGTCGGATGAGGAGACACCTCGCCGGTTCATGATGCAAATCCTCCGAATGCTCCGCAAACGAGGCTTGATGTCTTTTCGTTCCGGCAGCGGACTGCAGTCGCAAGCCTGCTGCGACTGAAGTCGCAGCGACAAAAGCAAAGGGCTGGAGGCGGCAACCAACAAACTGCCAATACATTGATGCGGGGCCGCCGATTATTTCGACCCCCTCCGTCGTCGGTCATCCTGGGTGCCTGCCATGCTTACCTTTCGAACATTGTGGGCGCCTGGCTTTGCCAACGGCAAGCGGCGTTTGACAGCGAGGCGAATGTGACCCTTGTCCAGAGCAGAGCGGACCTACCTGACATCGCAGGTCGGCTCGCAAACGACGCTCCCACCCCTGATGATTTTTCGATCCTTGATCTCATTTCGAGTGACGATGATGCCGCTGACCTTGCCAAGCAGCGAACGGAGCGCCTTGGCAATGTCGTGGTTGTCATAATGGCTGTCTGCTTGATCTTTCCACTGGCGATTTGCTTTGCGCTGGCGATCAGGGCGGTCTCGTAAGAACGCCACGGGGACAGCCCAGTGAACTAGTGGACAAGCCTAGACGCGGCCAGAGCCAACTTCATGTCAGCGGCATCATCTATCCCGCTGACGAAGAGCACCACCATAAGCCGCGCGACATCATCTCGTTCGGCGTCGGCGGAAATGCCAAAGTCGTGGCAATGGTCCGTCAATGCCTGGATCAGCATGTCGAGATCATCCGATTTGACACAGGTCGGGGAAGCCATACGCGAGCTCCGTCATCCTGAGGGCGGCGCGTGGAGAACATTACCTTCCGCGCCACGGCGGAAGTAGCTGGTCCTACCGCGATCCCACTTCACCTTTATTGTTTGGTCGGTGGTAGCGACCACAATCCCACGCTCGGTAGTGTCCTTGCGGATTACCCGTTGTCCTAGCTGCAAGGTGGCGGAAGCTGGTGCGTCCACAGACGGACGCATGCGTTCTGAAAAGCGCATGACGCTCTCCTTCCCTGGGGCGAAAGCGCGATGGACTCTTCCAAGCGTCCGCGTGCCGCTGCCTGGTGCGGACGACTGGTATCAACCACCCTCGGTAGCTTTGGTTCCGTCGGGTGCGGCGCGAACCGGGCCTACCGCGCCGCCGAGCTACTGCCGGCGACGCGGATATCTCTAAGTTTGAAAACGCGATCGGCCTGTGCTCTTGGGCGCCGGCCAATTTGCGTCGGCCCTCGCTCGCATCAACAGCCTTCGGGCGTCGTTTTCAACTGGCCTGGAGCAGCCGTCTTTGCATCGGTATCCTGCTGCCCCGGAGCCGCCTGCTTGGCACTGCCGGTCTGCTGGCCGGGTGCGCAATCCTTCGCCGAATTCGGATTGGTGTCGCTCGTGGTGGTCGAGTCTGTACCCTGATTGGTGGTGCTCGGCATCGTTGTCGTCGTCGTGGTTGTCGTGGAAGATCCGCTCGTGGTGCTGGTTGACTGCGCAATGGCAAGCCCAGTGGACAGGGCCAAGATAGGTAACGCGAAAAGTAGCCGGTTCATCGTTGTCTCCTTACGAGGCGGTCCCTTCGATTTCCAAAAGAGGAAAACACGCGAACGGTTCCCGAAAAGCCCGAGGGATCGTGTGTGGCGGCCAGGTTCTGGGCTCGGGTCTGCCGGCTCGCCCCGGTATGGGCGCAAAGAGCGGCGAATATAGGAAAACGGCGCGGACAGACAGATGTGATACTGGCTGTCTTATTCGGGCGAGGCCCATGCACCAAGCTCATAGAGGTTGCAGAGCACTCTTGACGACAAAGGCCCTCAAACCCATATCGCCGCTGGGCCAGGGATACTGCCGTAGGTCTCGGCCCTCCTGACACTCAATTGTTCGTTCGATTTGGAGGATCTTATGAACGACCGGATGTTCGACAGCCCTGTTTTCGTCAAGAGCGGAAAGAGCCTGATCCAGGAAATCGCATGCATCGAGGACGCCCTGGAATTTCTCTACGAATGGCCGAAAAATAGGCGCGGCCCGATTTACGACACTGCGCTGCGAGCCTGCCAAAAGGCATTCGACAGCGATTACCCGCGAAACGCCGCAAGGGAGGCCTTCTGCGGTTTCGCAAAATCAGCCAAGGTTCTTGAAGAACTGAGCGCACCGCCGCCATGGATGGCCAGCGTCGGCGGCCGCGGTGGGCTAGCCGCTTGAAGTCTCGCGATGGAGGTCGCGATGCTCTCAAAGCCATTCGAAAAGCCGATCCGAGTTTGGGTTGGAATGGGTTTTCCCCGTCAGCTCAACACCGTGGTTGACGCATACCAGTTTGCCACCGATTGGTGCGGCAACAGTCCCGAGCAGAAAGCTGCCATCCGCGCGTGCAAGGCGGCACTGGTCGGAGACATCGACGCGGAGACGGCCAGGGGAATCTTTGCCGCCTTTGCCCGGAAGAAGGACATCCTTATCGAGGATGGAAATATGCCGCCGCCTTGTTGGAAGGCGCGGCCTTCGCACGTCTAAGCTGGTGAGGCGGCGGTCAACGTCGCCTCAGCCATACTTCAGAGGTGTTCCCCTATGACCGCCTCCAGGTGTCCCTTCCTCGCGGAAGTCCTGCAAGGACGCGTGGCGCAGGTCTTCCTCGCCACGGAGGTGCTTTACACGGCCAATCAGCCCTGGCCTTACCCATTGCGTCGCCGGCCGCCTCATGCCGTTCGGCGCCGTGCCTGCGTGCTCCTGGACGCGCTGCCACAAGCGTTCTCGCATTTCGCGGTTTAGAGTGATGAAGGCGCTGCCGACATAGCGCCCGGTGCCGCGCTCGGCCATGAGGGCGAAGGCAGGCTTGCCCGCCTCGCGCTCGACGCCGAGCAGCTCGTATTCGTCGATCGTGTAGCACTTGGCCTTGAGCCAGGCCGTAGAATTGCCGGAGCGATATTTGCTGTCCTTGCGCTTCGAAACCATGCCTTCAAGCCCGGCTTGCTCGATGAGATGAAAGATGGACTTGGCATCGCCCGGCAACGCTTGACTGAACTGGATGCGCCCGCCAGGCGGGATCATCTCGGCCAGAATCTCGCGCCGGTCCTCCAGCGGGATGTCGCGGAGGTCGTGGCCATTGAGGTGGAGAAGATCGAAGGCGACGAAATAGAGGTCCTGTTGCCGACTGGTAATGGCCTTACGCAGCGCCTTGAAGTCGGACAGCCCAGCCTCATTCGTGACGATCACTTCGCCGTCGATGATCGCGTCCTCGGCCTCGAGCTCGCTCGCGGCCTTGGCAAGGTCGCGATATTTTGCAGTCCAGTCGAGCCCGCGGCGGCTGAAAATGCGCACACCGGCCACGTCCCGAACAATTTGGGAGCGGTAGCCGTCGAATTTCACTTCATGAATCCAGCCATCGCCTTCCGGTGGCTTGTCGACGAGCGTCGGCATCAACGGCTCGATAAATGACAACCGGTCGCCGCCGGCAAGCCTAGGCATTGGAACTCCCCATGCGAAACTTTGATTCAATATCGCATGGTCGCTTCGGTTCCGTTAGTGATTGCTAAAAAGCCCGTCGGCCGGAGCCAGCGGGAGAGGCCTTACTGGAGTAGCCAGGGCTGTGGCCCCTGGCAAAGTGCAAAC
>NZ_RZSG01000226.1:0-8034 GCF_003997725.1 Mesorhizobium sp. M4A.F.Ca.ET.050.02.1.1 | reverse complement strand
CGTCGATTGCCCTAAGGTCCTCGGTGAAGTCGGTTTCCGAGAATGCCTTGATGCAGTCGTAGTGCGCCTTGGTGCCGCCCATCATGCCCCGGCGCCGAAGTCTCGCAAGGCGTCATCGACAATTGGTGGCGCCAGGGCATGATGGGCGGCACCAAGGCGCACTACGACTGCATCAAGGCATTCTCGGAAACCGACTTCACCGAGGACCTTAGGGCAATCGACGTGCCGGTGCTGGTGATGCATGGCGACGACGACCAGATCGTGCCGATCGCGGACTCCGCGCTGCTGGCCATCAAGCTGCTCAAGAAGGGCGAGCTCAAGGTCTACAAGGGCCTTCCGCATGGCATGGCCACGACCCATGCCGACATCATCAACGCCGACCTTCTGGCCTTCTTCAAGGCGTAAGGCCTTTCGGAACACAAGACACCCGCCATCTGGCGGGTGTTCTTGCGTCAGGCCGTGCCGATATCAGGCGATGCTCAAGCCGCCGTCGATCAGAATTTCCGCACCGACGATGAACGGGCATTCGTCCGAAGCGAGAAAAACCACTGCGTTGGCAATTTCCTCGGCGGTCCCGAAACGACCGGCAGGCACCAGGCCGACCACCGCCTTGGCGCGCGCCTTCGCCGCTTCGGGATCCAGCCCGAGCTTGTCGTTGAGCGGCGTGTCGATCGGACCCGGGCTGATCACATTGGCGCGGATGCCGCGCCCTATGAGTTCGCCGGAGAGCGTTCTGGCGAGCGAGATCATGCCGGCCTTGGCGAGCGAATAGACGTGTGTCCCGGCCATTCCCATATGTGCGTTGACCGAGCCGCTGAGGATGATCGAGGACGGGTTCGAAAGCAGCGGCACCAGCGCCTTGATCAGGAAATACGGGCCTTTGAGGTCGATATCGATGCTCCTGTCGAACGCCGCCTCGGTCCAGTCATCGAGCGGGCGTAGATCGGCGATGCCGGCGTTGAGGAAGACGGCGTCGAGCCTGCCGAAGGTTTCTCCGATCTGTCGCGCGATATCGTTTTGCGTCGTAATATCGCCGGCGTCGGCGGCGATGACAAACGTATCGCCGCCAAGAATCTTGCGGGCCTCCTCGAGACGGCTCGTGTTGGTGCCAGTGATGGCGACACGAGCGCCTTCCTCAATGAAGCGCCGCGCCGTCGCCAGACCGATGCCGCTGGTGCCGCCGGTAATCAGCGCGACCTTGTCTTTAAGTCTGGACACTACAGATTGCCTCATCTCGCTCGTAGCGCAGCGCACCGATCGGGCGCTGAGCCCGGCACCTTAGTTCAAGTTGAAGGCGTTCGCGCTACGTCTCGTGATGTCGCGCACACGTTTCAAACACTAACAGGCTTTCGCCTGGCGTGTGGAGAGAGAATCCATGAGCGCGTGGCAACTGCCACGAGCTCACGTCGAGTCCCGAAGATCGGCGGTTCCTTAGCGGGTCGCCGCTTCCGCCTTCCGCGCTTCCTTCATGTTCGGCAAGAACACCGTCAGCAGGCCGAGCAGCGGCAAATACGAGCAGACCTGGTAGACGAAGTCGATACCCTTCATGTCGGCCAGGACGCCGAGCACGGCGGCGGCGATGCCGCCCATGCCGAAGGCGAAGCCGAAGAAGATGCCGGCGATCATGCCGACCCTTCCAGGCACCAGTTCCTGCGCGAAGACGACGATGTTGGAGAAGGCCGACGACAGGATCAGACCGATCAGCACCGTCAGCACCATCGTCCATTCGAGGTTGGCGTAGGGCAGCGCCAGCGTGAAGGGCAGCACGCCGACGATCGAGAACCAGATCATCGCCTTCTGGCCATAACGGTCACCGAACGGGCCGCCGAGCAGGATGCCCAGCGCCGAGGCGCCGAGGAACAGGAACAGCATGACCTGCGAAATCTGCACCGAAACGCCGAACTTATGGATGGCGTAGAAGGTGTAGTAGCTGGAGATCGAGGCGATGTATGCGTTCTTGGTCAGCACCAGCAAGGTCAGCACGGCCAGCGCCCACATGACCTTGCGGCGCGGGAAGGGCGAGACGAGGCTTGCCTGCTTGCGGCTGGCGAGCGAAGCGCGCAGCCGGCTGTACCAGCCGCCGACCTGCCAGAGAACGATGATGCCGATCAGCGAGCCGACGGCGAACCAGGAGATGCTGGTCTGGCCGAAGGGCACGACGATGAAGGCAGCGAGCAGCGGCCCCATCGCCTGGCCGAAATTGCCGCCGACCTGGAACAGCGACTGGGCGAGGCCGAAGCGGCCGCCCGACGCGAAGCGGGCGATGCGCGAGGATTCCGGATGGAAGATGGCCGAGCCGATGCCGATCAGCGAGGCGCCGATCAGCAGCAGCCAGTAGTGGCCGGCATGTGCGAGCACGACCAGTCCGATCAGCGAGGAGGCCATGCCCCAAGGCAGCGAATAGGGCATCGGCCGCTTGTCGGTGATAGCGCCGATCAGCGGCTGGAGCAGCGACGCCGTCACTTGGAAGGTGAAGGTCAAAAGCCCGATCTGCCAGAAGTCGAGGCCGTAATTGTCTTTCAAAAGCGGATAGATGGCCGACAGCAGCGACTGCATGATGTCGTTGACGCAATGGCAGAAGCTCACCGCAAGAATGACGGTGAAGGCCGTCGCTTGCGCCGAAGTGTGGCTGGCCGGCGCCGGAGTGGCGACGGCGGTGGCTGTGGTGTCGGTCAAGGCATGCTCCGTGGTCTTCCTGGCGGCGATCCGCAGGCAGCCTTATAGGATGGTTGCAAAGCGACTTCTTTCGTGGTTTGGTCCAATAGTTTCGCAAGTGGGCCATTGCCAATGCCGCATGGCAGGGAAGTCTTCAAGGGCGATGCCGCCGAACTCGGCCGGCTGCACCAGAGCCGCTGGCAGTGGCTGGAGGAGGCTGTCGGCCCAGCGGTGGCGCTGCCGACCGAATATCCCGACGGCTATCACGTGCCACTGCATCGCCACAGCCGCAGCCAGTTGCTGCATGCGCTGGTCGGCGTCGTGCTGGTGACGACGAAACACGGGCGCTGGATGGTGCCGCCCGACCACGCGATGTGGATCCCCGCCGGGATCGAGCATTCCGTCGAGATGCTGGGCGATGTCTCGATGCGTTCGGTCTATGTGATGCCGAACGCGATTGCCGGCCTGCCGGAGGGACTGCGCGTCGTCGGCATCACCGAGCTGATGCACAGCCTGATCGTGGAATCGGAAAAGCTGCCGCAAGGGGGTGAACTGGAAGGGCGCGGCGGGCTGATCATGGGCCTGTTGCTGCATGAGATCCCGAACCTGCCGGAACGGCCGCTCGGCCTGCCGTTCCCGTCGGATCCGAAACTGGCGGCGCTTTGCCGGCGCTTCGTCGCCGAACCCTCGCCGCATGCGACGATCGACGAATGGGCCAACGCCGCCGGCATGAGCCGCCGTACCTTCACCCGCGCCTTCCATCGCCAGACCGGGCTGTCGCTGTCGACATGGCGCCAGCAGGCGTGCCTGTTCGCGGCGCTGCCCAGGCTTGCCGACGGCGAGCCGATCACCAGGGTAGCGCTCGACCTCGGCTATGACAGCGTGCCGGCCTTCATCACCATGTTCAAGCGCATGCTGGGCGCCTCGCCACGCGGCTATATGCGCGGCGCGCGCGATGCCGGGGAGGGAGTGCGGCGGCTGAGCGGCCCGGCCAGACCGGAAAACGCAATGGTCTAGTCGAACAGGCTCGACACCGATTCCTCGGTCGCGGTGCGCGAGATCGCCTCGCCCATCAGGTCGGCGATCGAGATGACGCGGATGTTGGGCGCGTCGAGCACGGCTTGCGTCGGCTGGATGGAATCGGTGATCACCAGTTCCTGCAGCTTCGAGCTGCTGATGCGGGCAACCGCTCCGCCCGAAAGCACGCCGTGAGTGATGTAGGCGGTGACGCTGGTGGCGCCGTTGGCGAGCAGTGCATCGGCGGCGTTGCACAACGTGCCGCCGGAATCGACGATGTCGTCGATCAACAGGCAATCCTTGCCGGCGACCGCACCGATGATGTTCATGACTTCCGATTCGCCCGGGCGTTCACGGCGCTTGTCGACGATGGCGAGCTGCGCATCGAAGCGCTTGGCGAGCGCACGCGCCCGCACCACGCCGCCAATGTCGGGGGAGACGACGACGACATTGGCGAGCTGCTTGTATTTCGCCTTCACGTCGCGGGCCATCACCGGGACCGAGAACAGATTGTCGGTCGGGATATCGAAAAAGCCCTGGATCTGGCCGGCATGGAGATCCAGCGTCAGCACGCGGTCGACGCCGGCGCGGGTGATCATGTTGGCGACAAGCTTGGCCGAGATCGGCGTGCGGCCGGAAGCGCGGCGATCCTGTCTTGCATAGCCGAAATAAGGGATGACCGCCGTGATGCGCCGGGCCGAGGAACGCATGAAGGCGTCGATCATGATGAGCAGTTCCATCAGGTGATCGTTGGTCGGGAACGAGGTGGACTGCAGGATGAAGACATCCTCGCCGCGCACGTTCTCCTGGATCTCGACGAAGATCTCCTGATCGGCGAAGCGCCGGACGCTGGCCTTCCCCAGCGGGATGTTGAGATAGCGAGCGACCGCTTCGGCCAGCACCCTGTTGGAATTGCCCGCGAAAAGCTTCATGCACCGTTCCTGGTGAAGGATGGAGAGACCGAACAGACTCTCATGAGCCTTTTATGCGGGCTTTTAGCGGCCCGCGCCGGTATTGCAAGCCTCGTCATCGGGAATCCGTCGGCTAAGATCAAAAACGTCGCAGGCGATGAAAGCCGGCAACAGCCTAGCCGGCCTGTCCACCGAGCCACGCGGCGAACTGGTCGACCGTCTGGTCGGCGATGCCCTGCATGGTCGCTGGCGCGACGGCCGTCCAGCCATCGCCGCCCTTGACCGAGGGCGCCTTCTGCTGGCCGTTGATGCGGTGCAGCCGGTTGCCCGAGGGGTCGTAAATGTCCCAGACATAGATGACCGTGGTGTCGCTGCCTTCCGAAATTGCCGAGAAATAGCCCTTCAGCACATGCGTGGCGGTCTGGTCGGTGCTGCCGGCAAGCGTGATGCCGCGCTGCCTGGCACGCGTCTGAAGCTCGGCCGTCAGCGGCGCCGCGGCCTCCACCGAGGCGCCAACGATCGGCGCCACCTGCAACCTTGTCCTGGCGATAGCAGCGGCGCTCTGGGCCGGTGAGGCAGGGGTAGGCGACGAAGCGGCCGGGGCCGTCGTCGAGGGCGCCGGAACGGTCGTGGTTGCCGTGTTGCTCTGAGTGGCAGGCAGCGTCTGGGCCGAGGTCGCCGGCGGGGTGATGGCAGAGGGTTCCAGAACGTCCTTGGCATTGGTGCAGGCGGCCAGCGCCAATGCGGCAAGCAATGACACGGTCGTCACCTGCGATCGTCTCATCTGCCCGAAAACTCCCTGGCGAAGAACGCCCCTCGCGAACCTGCCATTATGGATTCACTGTACGATCAAGTCGAGATCATGACGGGACAGCGGCCTCGGCTGCGATTCGGTGGTGAGGTAGGTGCGGCCAAGGGTCATCGCCGTCTCGGTTTCGGAGTCCATAATGATCATATGGGCGAACAGCGTCATGTTGGGCGCGATCGGCTCGGGATTGCCCTGATAGAACATCGGCATGTCCATCCATGACGGTGTGAAGCGGGCGCCGACCGAATAGCCGCAGGCGTTCAGCCGGTGCTTGGTCAGGTTGTGGGCTTCGAGCGTTCGGGCATGTGTGTCGAAGACGTCGCCGAAGGTGTTGCCGGGCGTCATCGCCTTCTCCACCGCCAGAAGCGCGGCGCGGGCAGCATCGAACAGCTCCTGATGGCGCTTCGAGACCCTTCCGGTCAGCGCCGTGCGCATCATCGGCGCGTGATAGTGGTGGAAGACGCCGGCCCATTCGAGTGTCAGCTGGTCGTTCTTGGTCAGCTTGCGGCGCCCGGCCTTGTAGCGACAGAGCAGCGCGTCGACGCCGGAGCCGATAATGAATTCATTGGCCGGGTAGTCGCCGCCGCCGGCAAAGACCGCGCCCTGCATGGCGGCAAGGATCAGCGCCTCGTCGCCGCCCTGCTTGATCAGCGGCAGGGCAGCATCGAGCGCGTCGTCGGACAGGCTGGCGGCCTTTTCGACCTTGGCGATCTCGGCCGGGCTCTTGAACAGACGCAGCCGTCCAACGATGCCCGATGCATCGGCGATCTGGCCGAAGGTCTGCAGTTGCTCGTCGAGGCGGCGGCCGTTGTACGCCGTCAGGCCATGGGTGTCGTATTCGACGCCGATGCGGGCGCCGAGCAGGTCGAGCTCGTTGAGCAGGTTGCGCAGGTCGATCGCCGGGTTGGCGCCGTCGCGGTCGGTCCACAGGACGATGTTGTCGATGATCGAGGTTTGGCGCGCCTGCCTGAGATCGGCCGAGCGGGTCAGCAGCACCATCGACCCGTCGGCCTTCACCACCAGGCACTGGAAGAAGCAGAAGCCGAACGTGTCGTATCCGGTCAGCCAATACATGCTCTCCTGCGCGAACAGGAGCACGGCATCGAGCTTCTTCTCCGTCATCTCGATGATGAGCCGGTCGCGCCGCGCGTCGAATTCCGATCGTTCGAAGTGCAGCGCCATTATTCTTTCTCCAAAACAATTGCCGAAACCTGGCGTCCGTAATCCGCTTCCTTGCGATGGGTGGTGCGCCGGTAGGAATAGAAAAGGTGTTCTTCAGTGTAAGTGCAGCGGCCGAGACCCTCGGCGGTGACGCCCGTCTTTCTCAGCCGGTCGACCGTATAGAGGTTGAGGTCGAACAGCGCATGGCCGGGTTTGGCCGATGGCGCGAAATAGCTGATGTTGCCGGCATCGGCGTCGACGAAACGCGAGATGAATTCGGGTCCGACCTCGTAGTTCTCCGGCCCGATCGACGGTCCGAGAACGGCAACGATACGCTCGCGGCGGGCGCCGAGGCCTTCCATCGCCGCGACCGTGTTTTCGAGCACGCCGGCGAAGGCGCCTTTCCAGCCGGCATGCGCGGCGCCGACGACGCGCGCCTCGGTGTCGGCGAACAGCACCGGCCCGCAATCGGCCGTCGAGGCGCCGACGGCTATGCCCGGCCGGTCGGTGACGATGGCGTCGGCCGTGGGACGAGGGCCGGCAAAGGGCTCCCTGGCGATGACGACATCGGGCGAGTGGACCTGATGCGCGGTCAGCAGATGGCTGGCCGGCACCCCCATCCATTCGGCGACGCGGCGGCGGTTCTCTTTGACGCGCTCCTGATCGTCATTCGAGCCGGTGCCGATGTTGAGGCCGCGATAGATGCCGTCGGAGACGCCGCCGATACGGGTGAAGTAGCCGTGGCGGATGCCCCTGGCTTTCGCCGCTTCGAGCAAGGGTGAGCGAACAGGATCCGGTTTGGTCTGATTGAGCATGGATGGGTTTGTTGTCCGCGCCGGCGATTTCGTCAAGGTGAAGTTCGGACAAGAGCCCGTTTGCGCGACCGGGTTCGCAACCCGGCCGCCCGCCTTGGCTCAAGAGACTGGACCGGCCTTAGGCAGCATTTTCAGGACCTTGAACAACTCCCCCATAGCATCAGGCCCAGCCAGCCGCTCAACGGCGTCGGAAATGGCTTGCCGCGACTTTCCATCCGCCTTGGCGCCCAGCGATCCCGCCCTTTCGAGCAGGCCCATGCCGAGCAGGAAATCGCCCTGCGTGGTCGTTTCGACATCGAGGCCGTGCGCCCGGGCGGTCGCTGCCAGGGCGGCGAAATCGACATGCGCGGTGAGGTCCGCTTCGCCCGGATTGGCCAGCACGTTGTCGTGATCATGCTTGCGCAAGGCCTGCAGCGTGTCGCCGATGCCAGGCCGGAGATGGCCGTAGTCGATGAAAAGGCCGGCGCCGCCGTGCCCCGCTATCCGCTCAGCGATCGTTCCCATCAGCGCGGCGCGGGCCGGCGCCAGTTCGACGATCGCGCCTTGCGGCGCGTCCTCGGCGTCGTCGGGCAACAGGGACGGATCGACCGAGCCTGCGCCGGCGAAGAAGCGCAGGCCATCGTCATCGGCGAGGCCGATCATCCGTTCGCGCCAGCCGGCACCGCTG